>NZ_JBFRVM010000375.1:0-462 GCF_041475145.1 Vibrio sp. 10N.222.49.A3 | reverse complement strand
TGGTTTCGTCTGTGATGGTTCCGGTACCAACATCCGATATATTTATGATGCTGTTGCCATCCCCAACAGTGCCACTTACATTGACTTTTAATTTGAAGTTTTCGGCCCCTTCTAGGTAGGGGTCGTCTTGAGTTGCTACGACTACGGTAATGCCAACTGCGTTGCCTGGGATGCTCAACGTCTTACCATTTTCAACGGTATTGTTCACCGCTTGACCATCCACCGTGTAGTTTACGTTCAGCATTACTTTGCCGCCCGTGGCTACAAAGTCGGCTATCTCAGCGTTGTCACTCACGTCTAAATCGAACTTGTACGTCAGGTCGGCGTCGACCGCGTTCGACAGGCTCACGGCAAAGCTTGCGCTTTGACCTTCAACCACTGGTGCTGCATCACCAACCGTTAGTGTTGGTTTATCGTTGTCTGTAGGTTTACCTGGATCAACAGGGCCGGTGCCGTCATCGG
>NZ_JBFRVM010000374.1:0-417 GCF_041475145.1 Vibrio sp. 10N.222.49.A3 | reverse complement strand
TACGCAACAAAGCCGATAAAAGATATAAAAATGCGGTTAAATATCGATGGCATAAGGTTGGGACAGAAAAGTTAATTCCAGAAGAGTGGCCTGTGTCTTAATTTATGTACAAAGTTTCGAAGCGGACATTGGATAGAATATTCTGTCCGCTTCATTTTCATATTAATCGAATAAACATCCTGTGCTGCATTCTTTGTGCGCTGCTCATTGCCAGTTTATCCTGTGCTCAATTGTTGTGTATAATTCTCTCTCGATTTTAGGTCGAAAAACAAACGTTGGAACGGTTTTTAACCAATTGAATCCAATAAATAAATTTTTTTATTGACTCATTATCTTAATCAGTTAAAGTACGCCTCGTTCTCAGGACAACACAGTTCTAGAGATAAAGAATTTTGTAGTGTTGATTCATTTCGACAT
>NZ_JBFRVM010000373.1:0-332 GCF_041475145.1 Vibrio sp. 10N.222.49.A3 | reverse complement strand
AAGGTCAACACGCCCTAATCTCATTCAGCAGCAAATACATTAAAGTCGATTGCCCAGTTTAGCCTGTGCCAAATGGTAGCCTCTGTCTATCATCTCTTGTGAGCGATCAAACTCTAAGGTGCCACAGGCATTACGTGGGATTTCAAGCGTAATATCGGCAGGATAAGTGGCCAATTTTTGGCGAGCAATGGTCGATTGCATCGCATCAAACGCTTGGTTGGCAATGTCGTAGGCTGCAAAATTGAAGCTCATTTTGCTTTTTACACTGCTACCGAGATTATCGATAAAATGAACAACCTTCTCATGCAGGTTACTCTCTTTTGTTGGTAGGG
>NZ_JBFRVM010000372.1:0-229 GCF_041475145.1 Vibrio sp. 10N.222.49.A3 | reverse complement strand
CATACCAACCTCGACTTTTCGGCGAGGTCTCTAAATGAACTGACACGTAGCGTTTGTTTGGCCAAAAGCGCTTTGTTTTTAGATTGCCGTTTGGTTTCGCCCAATCGGGACCTATAAACTCAAAATGAATGTCTGTTACCTTGTTGCTGGTCAGCTCAGGTGTCAGAAATATTCTGGGCGTAAATTGCAGGTATCGCTCCTTGGGGTATTGAGGCAGATGGATGTCGAG
>NZ_JBFRVM010000371.1:0-200 GCF_041475145.1 Vibrio sp. 10N.222.49.A3 | reverse complement strand
ACGCACCCAGCGCACCCTCCTTGTCGGGCTTGGCGTTGCTGTCTCGACACTTCTTATCACTCAGCCCGCTCTGGCTGCCGATATCTTCGCGTCAGGTAAACAAGCCATGAAAGACTCGGCGGGCAAAGGCTCTGCGGTTGAAACCGCGATGCTGGGGACTGGGCTTGCGGGGGCGGTCGTCACTGGACTGATGAGCCGTA
>NZ_JBFRVM010000370.1:0-491 GCF_041475145.1 Vibrio sp. 10N.222.49.A3 | reverse complement strand
TTTACATCGGCGCTGACACCTTAGGCCAAGTTTGAATTTGTGTCAGTGGTAATGAGGTTGGAAGTTCCGCTCTCAGTCCATTCGGTAGATGTACAACAACCGCTGATCATTCATTACCACTTGATGGACAACCTGCTTATCATCAGTTTGTTTGAGTTTTTCAGCCAATAGTGAAAAGTGGCGTAATTAATATCGTACTCTTTACAAAAGTGTGGAATGGAAAGGCCGCTTTCTTGCTGATTAGAGACAATGGTTGTCCAATGTTGATGTTTTTCTGATTGAGTCATAGTTCCGGAAAAACTATTACAAAGGTTGAGCGGAATTAGAACGTGTGGTTAATTTCGCGCTTACTTCTTATCCATGACTGACTTAATTATATACCCGTTCAACTTGAAAATGCAGGCTTCAATATCTGAAAATTATCCGTAATTCTGGATACAAGTGAGCCTGCAACTTTTGGTAGCGTCACATTAAAAACTTTTTGATAGCAG
>NZ_JBFRVM010000369.1:0-249 GCF_041475145.1 Vibrio sp. 10N.222.49.A3 | reverse complement strand
AAATCGCTTTTTGATACGCCTTGGTCATGGCGGGCGATGGGGTGTAATTACGTTTGATAAAGGCCGGTGTCACATCTCGCATTTTATCATAGTGCAAATCCAGTTGAGTGATGAAGCTGCTTCCTGGTACGCGAAGGTAACATTGCAAATCATCCATGGCTTGGATTTCACTGCTAGAGACGACCGGACGTGTCGTTGTCTGGTGGCCAATCGATACCCCGTCACGCAAAGCATTTGCACCGTAAGAAA
>NZ_JBFRVM010000368.1:0-497 GCF_041475145.1 Vibrio sp. 10N.222.49.A3 | reverse complement strand
TTCATGGGGCGGATACAATAAAGGTGTATTTATATGGATTTTAAAATGTTGAAAGATGTACTCAGAACAGCAAGAACAGAGCTGGGCTTAAAGCAAAACGAAGTAGCTCAAATGGTAGGAGTTACAACCCAAACATACTTGAAGTGGGAAAATGGAAAGTCTGAGCCAAAAATATCACTAGCGGGAAAGTTATCTAAGGCACTGAAAGTAAGTGAAAAAGAACTATGCCAAGGTGAGTTCCACAAACAAAAAATGGAACCAATAGAGTTCATAAGAAAAGTTGAAACATTGTTAAAACATACGCCACACACTGAATTCCTAATAGGTATACAAGAATATATCAATGATGAAGATGGCTTTTTGAATGCATTGAAGAAAGCTTCAGATTACCCATACGAGATCTTTGATGATGAGAAAAAAGCAAAAGCTAGAGACATGTTAGAGATGCTAGATTTAGCATCAAACTCAGAAGAAGAAAAATGATCTGCTCCAGTCAG
>NZ_JBFRVM010000367.1:0-831 GCF_041475145.1 Vibrio sp. 10N.222.49.A3 | reverse complement strand
ACCTTGAAAAACGCCGCTAATGTCAAACTGAAATGCTTTTGACACATGAATTTTTGGAGTTAAGATTTCCCTCAGCTCAATAATTAGCGATGTTGTAAGACCATCACGTTTTAATCTATCAATCCAACGATAAAGATCCATATCATGTGAATGATTTGTAACACGGTTAGTCAATAACATCCTCCAGAGTATCCGCATGGAATCATCGGGAATCGCATTTGGTGAATCGTTTTTAATCTTTTCGAGTTCACTAGCATCAAGCCCATCGTATCGATCAAGCTTTTGTTCAACCAAACGTATAAATTGGGAGTTCAATTTTCCGCTATTAGAGATGAGCCAAAACACCAACTGAGGTTCATTCAAATGTCTTGTCATCCATTGAGCCAAACAATGCATAACATTGTCCCAATTATAAGTCGGGTAACTGCTTTCCCTAATAGACATCCAATCGCTTAGGTGCAAAGGAGCAGGCCTATCCGTAAGACTAAACTTAATATCACTATTACCTTCAATACATTCTCGCGCTATTCCAAAACGAGAAAAATCCTTCTCAGTAAAACGTCTTTCCGAAAATGCCTTCAACCATGATATAGATGGGCATGGATTAAACTCTGCAAACCGCTTAGCAGGTAAACCTGAAGGATCAGAAAGCGCCCAAATAACCCTTCCAAGGTAATCATCGTCAACAGTACTTTGAGTTGGTTGAGATAGCGCATATTTAGTAATGATACTTTCTTTCCCTGATGCCCCTTCAGTATAAGTATCCGCCCACGCTTTCAATGTTTCATGTAATTTAGAGTGGTCGTGAGTATTAGTGATCTGCACCAGAAG
>NZ_JBFRVM010000366.1:0-261 GCF_041475145.1 Vibrio sp. 10N.222.49.A3 | reverse complement strand
TGAATGGGGAAACCCACTTACATAAGTAAGTATCTTGTTGTGAATACATAGCAACAGGAGGCAAACCGGGGGAACTGAAACATCTAAGTACCCCGAGGAAGAGAAATCAACCGAGATTCCGAAAGTAGCGGCGAGCGAAATTGGATTAGCCCTTAAGCTTTTAATGATGCAGGTGAAGAGTCTGGAAAGTCTCGCAATAAAGGGTGATAGCCCCGTAACCGACACATCATAATCAGTGAAATCGAGTAGGGCGGGACACGT
>NZ_JBFRVM010000365.1:0-1746 GCF_041475145.1 Vibrio sp. 10N.222.49.A3 | reverse complement strand
CTAACTGGAGCAGATCAGTTTTATGGTGGAATGTAGAATATTACAAGGACTTTGAAGTGGCTTATCGTTTAATTTATCTAAAGATTGCTCGTTTTAAAAATATCATAGATCGAGATGTTAATTTTACACTCGATTATAATATCGTCGAGGATGAGACAAATAAAAAGCTGATTATAGAAGAAACTGACTTTTCTAAGACAGCTCAGCTAGGTAAGAACCCTCTATCCCACTTAGATGCTTTTACTGCTTTAGTTGGTGCCAACGGTTCGGGGAAATCCAATTTAATTGAGCTAATAAGTTATGTCTACACTACAGGTATGTTTCCTAAGGGCCTGACTAGAAAGGGAGATGATAGTTACGCTTTGATTGAACAAAATGTTGAGGGTGTTAAGAGCTTCTTTTGTGTAACGCCCAGCTTAGAGTATCACAATGAAAAACTATCTAGCTCTGAGAACGTGGCATTTTGTTCAGTGTTAACGGGCTACAATGAGTTTGGAAAAACGATCCTTTATCATCCACTTAATGACTTATCAGCCGGAACCTCATCTAATGTGGTTTTTAATAGTGAAAAAATAGCATCAAACCCTTTTAAAAAATTAACTTCAGGAACGACAGATAGTAAGTTGGCCAAACGGTTCGCGATCAATGCCGATAGCCTGGCAAAATTCGATGCTTTTAAACACATATCCGAAAATAAACATTCTAAGTTAGTGTTGTTATTTAGCGATTTTAGAACTGCGATTGAGAATGACATATCGCTACAAGAACAATTTTCAGTTTTTAGTAAAAGGACTGCACAAGTAAAGCTCTACAATGCATTTCTTGAACATATTAGGCTAGAGAACCATTCCGAAAGTTCATTTGTATTGATTTACACCTTCCTTGTTACGTTTAGCGGAGTACAACACCATAAACGTTATACAGATGTGCCTTATTTGGTGGCTTTGATGGTGACTTTTAGTATGTTCTCTGAGGAGGTTGATTTTATTCAGCCTTACCACAGCGACTTGATAAAGTATGTAAAAGGTCAGCAGTGGGAAGATTTCAGAGATGAAATATTTGCTCACGTAAATGACTTTAGAGAAAGACTAAGTCTATTTTCAATAGAATATAATGAGCTTAATGGTAGTCATTTATCGGTTTCTCTATCTGATGTCATGGAAGAGAGTGGGATTCTAGATCTAATTTGTTCCAACGATTGGTTTGATTTATCGAATCAGAAGAGGGGATTTCAAGGTGCAGGAATTTCTTTAAAAATAGACGGGCTAAGCTCTGGAGAGATTAGTGCAATCCATTACTTGAATGAGCTTTACGAAAAGATCAGGGAGTATGGTGCAACAGCTCTTGTCATCTTGGATGAGCCTGAGAATTCTTTTCATCCTGAGTGGCAACGACTACTGATTTCAATATTAGACGAGATGTATGAAGAACTAAATGTCAGCCCCCAAACAATTATTTCGTCCCATAGCCCTTTTATTCTTTCAGATACTTTATCTGGAAAAGTTGTATTTCTAGGTGAAAATAGAGGTTTGGAAAATTGCTTTGCAGCAAATATTCATGACCTTTTATCTAATGGCTTTTTCTTGACCCAAACGATTGGTAGTGCTGCTCAAAAGGAAGTATTAAAAGTTGTTAGCTTTGATCTGCTCCAGTCAGACTGGACACTTAGCTAAGCGACATTTCGCTTTTCAAAGTTCATTGGGCTTAGGTACCCAAGAGCACTGTGCCTTCTCGTTCGATTATAAT
>NZ_JBFRVM010000364.1:0-250 GCF_041475145.1 Vibrio sp. 10N.222.49.A3 | reverse complement strand
ATAAGCAGTCAGATAGGCTGGATGATTTACTTGAAAGCAATAAGACACTTTGTACTATTTATATGCTCAAAGAGCAGCTTCAAGCCTTATGGAATGAACGTAATTTTGACTTGATGATCGCAGCGCTTGATGCGTGGTGCCAGCTTGCTAAAAATACAAGGATCTTATCTCTCATCAACTTTGCAGATGCGCTTTGGGAGAGAAGAGTTGGGATCTGCAATTATGCAAAATATAGGCTAACGAATGCCCG
>NZ_JBFRVM010000363.1:0-400 GCF_041475145.1 Vibrio sp. 10N.222.49.A3 | reverse complement strand
AAAACGCATAATTAGCTCTGCTTTGATGTGATGCTTTTGTGTGTAGTATGAGTCAAACAACGCGCTGAATCAGATCAATTAGGTTGACCTGATAGATTTATCACTTGTAATTTGTAGGTCACCGGAAGCTGAGTGAGAAATGAAACCCCGGCATGAAACAGTATATTGATTTATATCATCCAAAGTTGCTATCTCTCGCTTAGTATCTTGCAGTGTGCGACGTATAGAAAGTGCTTAATTAAAAGCATGAGTACTCTTATTTTTGATTTAACCTTGCTTTACGCTACTTCTAATGGGTATCTCGATTTTATCTCTTCGACTTTTTCACGCCAAGCTAGCTCTTTATCATCTGTTTTGTCGTATTGCCATTCGATAAATAAGGGATCACTTTCTGCTTTGT
>NZ_JBFRVM010000362.1:0-1685 GCF_041475145.1 Vibrio sp. 10N.222.49.A3 | reverse complement strand
ATGGGGCGGATACTTTTGATTTATGTGAACCCAATAACACGCCGAATGCAATATTTAGAATTCGTGACTTGAGGGTGTTTTTCTCCTGCTGTTTTAACTTCACTTCGGACGCGCTTAACCTGATGTGTGACGTTTTCTTATTACAGTTTTCACATCGTAATACAGTGTCATTTTCTTGCATTTCCCTATTCCTTTAAGCACGTATATAGACAATTTCGTTATAACCTAAGTTCGCTGACTGAATTAGGTTCCAAACCGACATTAATAAACAAACGCTTAGACTCAAAGCAAACTAAAGAACCGTCACGCCTTCAACTTCAATCACTGAGTTAACATTCGCTCGCTCGATTATCTTGAGTAACGTTGTCTGGATTAACTCATTATCTCGAATTTCTGTTTCGCAAGAGAAACGCTCCTCTTGAACACCATCGCTCTCACCCAACATAAATTGAACCGAAACTTCCGTTGCGAGATCTTTTGTCGTTCCGTAATACGCTAGCGTGATTTTTGGGTATCCGTTGTCGCCTTTTTTAACCTGCTTTGCGATGCGTTTTTTAGCTCTATCTAAATTCATACAACTTCCTTTTAAGGCTGAAACTAAAAATGAACAAACGTCTGGTATATCGTAGTTTTACTATAAAGCATTACCACATCCACTACATGATTTTATGGATGATAATCCTCTTTTTCTTACGTTAGTTTTTCCACAAGAAACACAAAATTTCAATGAGTGGATATTGTAAATAGACGTCAAGATAACCAGCGGAACCCAGACCAATAATTCTGACCCATTACCACCTGAGCTATAGATAAAACCAATCGAGAAGATACCAAAAACAACAGACTGCAAAGTCCACAATGTTTGTTTGTACTTCGCACCTTTGATAATAAAAAACGTAAAAAAGCCAATTGAGCTACTGATAAGCCCATAAACCGCAAAACCTATAAAGGCTTCTTGTTGATTCATAACTCTCCCTGTCAACCTCACGTTTATGGTCCGAGCAACGCTACTGCCCCAAAACCATACGACCTTAAACATTAGTCAAACTTTAAACGAAAAGTGCCAAGCCTCGTAAATCACTTTTGAGTTATCTGTTCGTTAGCAGCTTTCAAGGCCGCATTTAAACCGTCTGTATCCTTACAACCAATGTAAACATGCTTTCCATTGCTTAGGCTTAACTTCAGCGCTGAACCTATCGATACATTATATAACCAACCATCGCTCAACATGCGGATGCCAATACCTTGATACCACTTGCTTTGATAAAACGATGTCTCCGTTATGTCTGACACTTCTACATTCTTACGCCAAAAACCAAAACCGAAATACCAGCTCAATGCATTGCCTTTGATCTCAATTGTCATGGAGAAAAAGAGCAAAGCAATTAACCCGTTGATGGCGTGAGCGATGAATGTTCCGGAGTTATTATCAGACGTAATGACAATGAAAGCACTTATCGAAACAAGGATGAGCAACAACCCCTTGTTGTATTCCTTACTATAAAACACAGTTATATCTCCTATGGACAACGAACAACCAATTACCTAGCCAACAGCTATCTTACTGTGGCCTTTCTCAATAATCGTGGCAAGTAATGAAAGCAGATTCCCCAAAACCAAGTAGCATTACCTTGATACGACCTAACCAAAATATCAAAGCAGAATAATGATCTGCACCAGAAGTT
>NZ_JBFRVM010000361.1:0-599 GCF_041475145.1 Vibrio sp. 10N.222.49.A3 | reverse complement strand
AAGAAAACCGCCACAACCAAGGAAAAGTCACGGTGCCTTTTACGCCCGCCTTGATTTTGGTGCATCCCAGTACTGGAGAGATGAAGCCATTGGCGTACGGCTGGATAAGCCAAAATGATTTAATTGGGCGCTTTTACAACGTCGCCACCGACTTTGAGCAATCGAATTTTTAAAGCCACTCAACCCATGTAAAAACGCCATAAACAGAACCAGTATGGCCAATAAACCCAACCTTAAATCAACGTCTAATACGACATCCCCCGACTTCGCCCATGCCGCTCTCTTAAAGGATGTTCACTTTCTTTTATTTCTTCCTAAAACGTAAGGAGGCGCTATGCCATTTCTTCGTACCCTTGTGCTTGCTTTTTTGATTCATGCCGCCAGCGCACACGCTGCCATGCAAAACCAATATGCCCTGGTGTTCTTTTTTGAAAGCACCTGCCCGTACTGCCATAAGACCGCCCCTAAAATCACTCGCCTTGGCGAGCGATTTCAATTGCCGGTTTACGCCTTCTCTGTTGATGGGCCGGGCCTTCCAGGGTTTGAGGTCCCTATTCCTGTCACACCAGAGATAGGCAAGACCTTTTTCCCAGGCCAGG
>NZ_JBFRVM010000360.1:0-683 GCF_041475145.1 Vibrio sp. 10N.222.49.A3 | reverse complement strand
TCACGTCGGGAACATTAAGTAATGATAGGTTAAATAAAGCCAGCACATCACAGCAAGGCATTGTGAAAACTTCAACCAGTCTAACGTCTACTCAAACTAATGTAGCAGCATCGGCGTCTACAGCAAAAACACTAAACGATAAAATTGAAAGCTTAGATGATAAAGTCGATGATTTAAATTTGGGGTTTAGTTCTGGTCAGTTCTGGCGTGATTACGGTAAAGTTTTTAACGTTCGGTATACCAACACACAACCATATCCCATTCAGGTACTTATCGTTATAAGACCCAAAGTTGATGATGGTTTGGCAGCGATTTTTTATATTGATTCCGGTGTAAGTGCTCCTATGGGCACTTTTTATACTCGTTCTGGCGGCTATTGTATCAATTGTATTATCCCATCTGGGGCTGAGTATTGGATGCAAGCACCGGATTCAGATTGGCTAAGAGATGAATGGTCAGAGCTACTTTAAGGATATAAAAATGAAGTATTTAAAAAAAGATAACAAAATCTACGCCTATGATTCCCATCAGATGGATTTTTACGATAAGAAACTATCTGAAGGTGCGGAGGCCATATCAGAGAGTGAAGCTAATGAAATCGCTAACCCTCCACTGACGGAAGAACAGCAAATAGAGCGTAACAAACAACTTAGATTGACGGCATACAAAGCAGAAAGTGATCC
>NZ_JBFRVM010000359.1:0-200 GCF_041475145.1 Vibrio sp. 10N.222.49.A3 | reverse complement strand
GTGATGCCCATCATCAACAACTCAAACGCGCCTCGACTCTGGCAGTGCCAGCTTTACGGCCAACGCGATTCAAGGCTTCCAGAATTATTTGGAACGACAAGCAAAGCCAGAAGACGTTCAACGCCTAATGACCGCTTACCAACCGGAAGATATTGCCGAGGCGAAAGAGCAATGGCAAGAATACACACGCACTGAAGAGT
>NZ_JBFRVM010000358.1:0-2687 GCF_041475145.1 Vibrio sp. 10N.222.49.A3 | reverse complement strand
CTACTCATACTTTGTTTTAAATTATAAGTGCTTATGAGGTCTCGATAGTCTTTCGAACGTAAGCGTCTACGAACCGACTCATTGACTTTCTAATATCAACACAGATACCGCCAACTAAGGCGGTATCTGTCATTCTGAACGCTATTAAGGGACGGGGACTAGTTCGTTTTTGGCATGTTCCAAGGTAGAAGATGACCATGGTCATCCTCACTCTTCAGTTTCGGGATTTCTCGTAACACGTATTCGAGGTACTCATACGGCTCACAGTCGTTAGCCTTCGCGGTTTCGATAAGACTGTACAACACTGCACTGGCGCGGGCTCCATTATGAGTCTTAGAGAACAACCAGTTGTTCCGTCCTACCGTGAACGGACGTACTGAACGTTCCGCTCGGTTATTATCCATGCTTAACCCGCCATCATCGATAACTCTTACTAGCTTCGACCATTGATTGAGACTGTAGCTAATCGCCTCACCCAATTTACTTTTAGGGGGCACCTGAGTGACCGATTTATCTAACCACGCCTTGAACTCATTGAGCAGAGACTGAGTCTTTGATTGGCGGGTAACATATCGCTCTTCCCTCGTCTTATCTTTGAGGGCTTGTTCAACACGATAGAGCTTTTGGAACCAACTGACTGCCCACTGGATTTTACCCCCTTTTCCTTGCTTGCCTTTTGGTTGGCTCTGCTCTGCCTCTATGAACTTACGTCTTGCATGAGCCCAGCAACCCACCAACTTCGCTTCTGTCTTTTCATACGCTTTATACCCATCAACATGAAGGTATCCAGTGTAGTTTGACAGGTACGATTCAGGGCAGTGGTGCCCCCGACTCCCTTCCTGGTAGTCGAACAAGACGATACCGGGAGATTGCGCATTACCGCCCCGGTCTGGACCACACCCATACAACCAGATGTAACTTTTCTTTCTTTCGTCATCGAGCACGGTCAACGTGGTCTCGTCCGCGAACAGAACATCTTGAGCAAGGAGGGTTTCTTTCAGTAAGGCGATTAACGGCTCTACCTTATCAGCGCAACGCAGTATCCATTGACTCATCGTTTTTCGGCTGAGCGCTAGCCCATATTGTCTGAACAGCGATTCTTGACGATAGAGAGGCAGGGCGTAGTGGTATTTGTTCGTGATAATTTGCGCAAGCAAAGAGGGAGTCGCGATGCTTTTCGGGATAATCGATGCTGGCGGTGGAGCCATTGCAACAACGCTCTTCTCTCCTAACGCATCACATTGACGACAGACGTATTTGGGTCTTTCAGTGACTTCAACGTACAACTTCGCCGGGATATACACCAGTTTTTCACTGGTGCTTTGCCCCATCCTGCAGAGCATCGACTGACAACACGAGCAGGTTTTTTCTGATTCTGGTATGTCCACCACGACTCGCTCTCGTGGTAGGTCTTCGGGAAGCTTTGGGCGACCACGACGTTTTGTCTCGGATGAAGTATTTTCCTCTTCCGAGGCGTCATCATTCAGATTATCGGGCGTTTCCTCTTCACCTGTCGTATCGGCATGAGTCTCCGCCTCATTGAACTCTAAGTCCTGAGGGGGCATAGTTTCACTGCTGCTACCGAAGCGTTTACGCCGTGCCAGGTTGAGTTTTTCAACCAGAGATTGGATGGTTAATTCGCTCTCGTTTAGAGACTGCCGAAGCGTGAGTACGTTCGATTTACTCTCGTCTAGAGATTGTCGAAGTGTGAGTATGTTCGATTCACTTTCGCCTAGAGATTGGTGAAGAGTGAGTACCGTAGATTCAAGCTCGGTCACTTTTGAACGTAAGAGCGCTAGCTCATCTTCTTTATTTTTATTTGGCATATAAGGAAGATCGCAGAGACCCGCGAAAGTTCCTTATACGCTATTATTTTTTAATTTAATTAAGACTTTGGTAATTCAATGTTTGATGGGGTTTCATTTTTTCGATGTCGAGTCCATCGAGCAACCAATGCCACTGCTCTTCCGTTAATGAGAGTGTTTGCCCTGGCATTTTTCTTGGCCAAGCGAACTTGTCTTTTTCGAGTCGCTTTTGCCAGAGGCAAAAGCCATTGCGCTGCCAGTAAAGAACTTTGAGCTTATCCCGCGTGCGATTACAGAAGACGAATAGCGCTTCGGAGAAGGGATTAAGGTTCATATTCTGTTCAACAATAAAGCTCAAGCCGTTAATGCCCTTTCTAAAATCGACGGGCGCCTTGTGGAGATAGACAACAGAGATATCAGGGAACATTTTCATACAACAGCAAGCTCCTTCAGTAAAAGAGCCAGCCACTGAGGAGTGACATCACGGGGTATACGAAGAGAGCATGCCCCCGCCTCAAGGCGTAATTCGGTGGGTAACGTAGAGGATGGCTGTTGCTCGTTTTTGGGGTTTAGCTTGGTTGTTTTTTCAACGACAACGAATTCAGAAAGTGAATCTTCTCGTTTTTTAGGCATGTTGACTAAGTGGTGTAGTTTACGGCGGTTGTTGTCAAACGTTTTTGGGTGAAGGTTGTGCTCTAAACAAAACTGAGCAGCGGGCTGTTCACCATTGTAATACTGCTGCACAAGGCGTAGCCATTCTTGTTGAGATCTATGCTGAGACATTTTCGAGTACCTTTAACGATCAAAGTTAAAGGTTACGACGTTTATTGAAAGGATTGAATGAGTCGATTTAAAGACGCTTACTTTCGAACAGTACTGACT
>NZ_JBFRVM010000357.1:0-1659 GCF_041475145.1 Vibrio sp. 10N.222.49.A3 | reverse complement strand
CTCCCTCGGTAATCACAGACTTTACTAAATTAGTAATTAATGGATAACTAAAAATATGGGAAATGAAAAAAGCCCTACTCTCAGATGGAAGTAGGGCATATCAACGAGTTAAATGGTTGCTTTAATCGATTTCAAGGCAGGAATTTTCGACATATAGACTATTAAGATTAAGGATAACGCAGCCGATGCTAACGATGCATATAAAGCCGTCTTAAAGTCAAAGTATTGAGCAATAAAGCCTGCAACAGAAGTTCCTAACATCATCCCGATTCTCATCATATTCGTATAATATGCCGAAGCCATACCCCCTTTATTAGGGAATGCATCTTGAATAAGAGTAATGCCTAATCCTACAAAAACCCCGTAAAACAAGCCATTAAAAGCCTGGCTCAAGATAAGAAGTGGGATCGTAGTTACATACTGTATTAATAAATAATAGATAACAGCACAAATGAATCCAAATACCATTAATTGGCTTTTTCCGAATTTTTCTGAAAATTTCGCAGCGTAGAGCATTACTGGTATTTCAAACATAGCAGTTACCCCTAAGAGCAGTCCTGGGAAATACATTGGTATACTTAGTTCTTGAGTTAAATATAATGGCATTGCCGTTATATAAACATGATTTGCTAAGTTACCTAATAAAATGACCAGACCTAGAATCAAGGCGATAGTTGGAATGGTTGAAGGTTGGCTTTTTAGTGGTGATGGGGCCTCAACTACTTTGTTGAATGTCGGCAGGTATTTTGTCGTTAGAATAATAACAAAAATAGCTAGAGTAAAAGCAATATAAAAGTTGGCGATGTATCCCCACGAGTCTGCGACTAAAAAAGCTAGAGCTGGGCCCGCAATCCAAACAACAGAAACACCGGATCGCATTTGCGTATTTAGACTAGTGATATTTTGGCCTGATTGGTCTGCAAACCTTTTAATCATAGATAATATCAAAGGTATACAGGCATTACCCGGTCCCATAAGAATTGTACCTACAGCTAATGCTTGCCATGGTTCAGTGACAAAAATAAAGGAAGCAGCAGAAATAACAATGCAGATAATTGATATTAGAAAGAGCCAACGGTCGTTGACACCTTTATCTGCCAATGAACCGAACAGTTGGCTAAAAAACATTCCAGAAAGCGCGAAGCTAACACTATAGTAAGCAATAAATGACGGGCTCGCACCAATACCGTCTATTAAGTAAATACTCATTATTGGTAAAATAAATGCATATGCCGTTGCTGTTAAACTATTTATTATAAATAATTTTCCAGAAACTCCTTTAATAAGGTTTCTCACTATATAAAACCTCTTAATGAAACTTTCTTGGGTGAGTTGAGTAGTTGCTCACTCACTTGGGCTGATAGACAGTCTATATCGGAGTGGGAAGCTGTTTTAACAATATTCCTATAACTAGTAGATGAGCAGGGGTTATCTAAAAATTGGACTTTCATGTTTTCTCCATTTTGACGGTTAATGTTTCATGTGCAACTTGCTTACTATCTGGTGGGTCTATACTGTGGTCTTTCGTTTAGATTTTCAATATAAAATCCATGACATCGTTAAAGAGTGCACTGCCTTCGAATAATTTTTAGTCGGGGAAATGCGCACCAACAAAATGTGTATGAGCTTTTGCTCTAACTTGATGTATGGAATCCACTC
>NZ_JBFRVM010000356.1:0-1828 GCF_041475145.1 Vibrio sp. 10N.222.49.A3 | reverse complement strand
AACTGGAGCAGATCATTAGGGCGAATGTCAAAGCTATAAACAAAGTCATAGGACTAGGTATGCCTGTTAGAAGCTAACTATTAGTCAAATATGGCGTCGTTGAACCTCAAGCTGATTTGATCAACAACGCCTACAAGAACAGATTCACACGATTGAACATAATGATAGTGGCTATATACCCAATCAACTTGAAGATGCAGGCTTGAGAACTTGAATTTATCATTAATTCGAGATGTCAAAGAGCCTGCGATCTCTGGAAGAGTCACAGTAAAAAATTGACCTATTGCCGCCTTGAAGTCCCGTTTGCTTTTGAAGTAAACATTGTTCCTCGACTTCTCATTCATTACTTTCCATAGCCGCTCTATTGGGTTTAGGTTTGGGCTATAAGGTGGAAGATAATGCAGTTCGATATTTAGGACAAACGCCGCATCTTTGACTAAGTCACTGCGGTGATATCCTGCACCATCTAAGATGATATGAAGCTTATGGGCTAACAGATAGCTCTCTCTTAACTTACAGAAAAAGCGAACAATACTTTCACTGTTAATGCTTTCGTAATCGTGAACAATGGTGGCACCAATATCCGACAGGTTCAGTGCACCAATAATGTTCAATCTGCTGCGATCACCCGTTGTTTCAATCACTTTATCCTGACCAGTACGTATCCAGCCATGAGATATTTTGGTTGATAAGGTTGGGTGAACAGCGTCGATAAAAACTATCGTTTCACCCTTACCACAGCTTGCCTTTAGTGATTTATAACCATCTATGAAGGCTTGTTGTTTTGCTTCATCAAACTTGTGTGGAACGCCTTTCGGCTGCTTGTAGCTAAAGCCATTGTGGTGAAGCCATTTGTTCATACCTGAAACCGTATAATCAAGTCCAAATGTCTCTTTAACATAGGCGACAATTTGATGAGTATGAGAATAGGTTTTCTCAGTCAAATGCTCGATTAGGTGCATGGTTTGAGTAGCAGAAAGTTTACTTTGGCTTCCGCCATTTTCAGGCTTAAGTTTTTCAGAAAGAACGTAGTCACTGAGGTGACGTGCAACGGTCGATTCATTAATACGAAGGGCTTGTGAAATCATAGTCTGACTCCAGTCTTCAGAAGCTAGCAAAACAGCCTTAATACGGTCGCAAACTCGACTGTCACGTTCATTGTCGTGCATTTGTCCGAGTTGTAGTTTCTGTTGAGGAGTCAGTGCAATTTTCATGGCTCGTAGCATGATCCTGATTCTAAAGAAAATCAAGCATCTTCAATGATCACGGGTATAAATACCAATCAAATTTGCTCTAATTATTCATTTTTTGAATTGATATTAAATTTAAATTGATATTAAATCTGAATTGGGTTTCTATATATGCGATTTAACGTAATTATAAATATAATGGAGATATAAATGAAAAAAATCATTGCAGTAATACTTCTAGGAGTAACATGTTCTGTCTTAGCTAAAGAAGTGCCGGTTAATTCACCAGAAGTAGATTTGTTGCTTAGCAATAATACTATTCATGGTGTTCATTACGGGAAAAAAACAGTTCAATATTTTTCCGATTCAGGCACAACGTGGTGGATGAGTAGTGGTGATGTAAAACCCAGCGAAGGCACATGGCGCATTAAAAATAATAAATATTGTTCAAACTTTGGTAGTGGGGAAAGCTGCTACGAGGTTGTCCATGATAACTCACAAGATATCTATTACTTTTTAAAAGGCGATTTCCGAGCTCCGTTTATCCCTCGTGAGGGATACACGTTTAGCTCGGTAGACTAGTTGTTTCATTTATTTAACGTAACGGCACTTAGTGTGGCCCAAATTTAGACACAAGA
>NZ_JBFRVM010000355.1:0-223 GCF_041475145.1 Vibrio sp. 10N.222.49.A3 | reverse complement strand
TTCATTGAAATCAATTTTGTTACCGAAGTAACTGTCATTACCTAAGTAATAACGTTTTGATATTCATCAACGAGTGCCCACACAGATTGATAGGTTTAAATTGTTAAAGAGCTTTGCTTTCAGTGCTTTAGCACATAAGCAGGACGCGTATAATACGCTTTCCACTTTGAAAGTCAACATAAAACTCTAAGAAAACTTAGAACTCTATGGTGACTTGTCTATT
>NZ_JBFRVM010000354.1:0-248 GCF_041475145.1 Vibrio sp. 10N.222.49.A3 | reverse complement strand
ACTCAGTTCATTGAAATCATTTTGTTACCGAAGTAACTGTCATTACGTAAGTAATAACGTTTTGATATTCATCAACGAGTGCCCACACAGATTGATAGGTTTAAATTGTTAAAGAGCTTTGCTTTCAGTGCTTTAGCACGTAAGCAGGACGCGTATAATACGCTTTCCACCTTGAAAGTCAACATAAAATACTAAGAAAACTTAGAACTCTATGGTGACTTGTCTATTAAATAGACAAAGTCGAAATT
>NZ_JBFRVM010000353.1:0-229 GCF_041475145.1 Vibrio sp. 10N.222.49.A3 | reverse complement strand
GTTCTTATTCAGCCGCTTAAGCTTACTGCTTTACAAAATGAATGGCCCCTTGAATACTAAGATTAGCGTTTCGATTTATCAGCGTCAGAGGGTAATTCAAACTCAAGGAACATAAATTAGTATTACTTCGAGGTGTTTCTCTTCTTACGCTGTTAGCCTAGAAAAACACATGGGTTACTAGAAGAGAAAAGGACGGATATGACACTTCCTATTTTTCACTCAAACAACG
>NZ_JBFRVM010000352.1:0-1281 GCF_041475145.1 Vibrio sp. 10N.222.49.A3 | reverse complement strand
ACTGAATAATCTCAGTTTGGCTCACCGGAGCATTGCTTGCTGCCGAGCCATCTGTAAGGTTAGATTCTGATAAAGTGACGCTTGGAATGGTATTAATCGTTGGAATATCACCATCGGTGATGGTCAACTTCACGGTAGATGTCACTGGGTCTTTATCAAAGTCACTTGACGTCACCACGATGGTTTTAACGATGTCTTCGTTGTTTGTATGAACTAAATCGCGATTGGGTTCAAAGCGCACTTCACCTTGAAGGGTGATGACTAACGTCCCTTCAGTGAAACCGAAGCGCTGCTCACCAGTATCTGTTTGAACCAATGTTCTAAGTTGCCCGTCATAAACGAACTGGGTAATCGTTGCCCCATCTGCACTTTGCACTGGCATCACATCAACAGTGCCAGTCGTAACAACACCAGCAGCCAAATCAGCCACCGTTGGCTCAGTAATGGTCAACGTTTGGTTTTGCATGCCTTGCACATCATCGCTGACCGTCACTTTCAATGGCGACATCAATGAATCGTCACCATCGCGGTCGACGGCAAATACAGGCAGTTCAAAGCTCAGATCGTTCTTCGCTTGGCCATCAGCATGATCTAACGCTTCAAGTAGAGTAAAGGTGTACTCACCCACAGTGCTAGTAGAGAAACTAATCGTAAAGACAGGAACCTCTGGGTTGGCGCCATCTTTCACAAAGCCAATGTACCCCCCAGTCGTGTTTGGATCGGCTTTAAGCTCAACGACCAACCCATTAGATTTAAGTGTGTCGTTGGTATTAAATAAGCTTGGATCAATGCGGAAGCTGGTGACATTATCGCTTTGATTGGTGAACTGAATAATCTCAGTTTGGCTCACCGGAGTATTGCTTGCTGCCGAGCCATCTGTAAGGTTAGATTCTGATAAAGTGACGCTTGGAATGGTATTAATCGTTGGAATATCACCATCGGTGATGGTCAACTTCACAGTAGATGTCACCGGATCTTTATCAAAATCACTTGACGTCACTACGATTGTTTTAACGATGTCTTCGTTGTTTGTATGAACTAAATCGCGATTGGGTTCAAAACGCACTTCACCTTGCAGGGTGATGACTAACGTCCCTTCAGTGAAACCAAACCGCTGCTCTCCGGTATCTGTTTGAACCAATGTTCTAAGTTGTCCGTCATAAACGAACTGAGTGATTGTTGCTCCATCTGCACTTTGCACTGGCATCACATCGACAGTGCCTGTCGTAACAACACCGGCAGCTAAATCTGCAACCGTTGGTTCCGTAATGCTCAGCGTTT
>NZ_JBFRVM010000351.1:0-257 GCF_041475145.1 Vibrio sp. 10N.222.49.A3 | reverse complement strand
AGACCTTGAATGAGTTTGATGAGATATAACTTTTAGATAAGCTTTCCGAATTTTAAAATTTGCTTGGCGACCATAGCATTGTGGACCCACCTGATTCCATGCCGAACTCAGAAGTGAAACACAATAGCGCCGATGGTAGTGTGGGGCTTCCCCATGTGAGAGTAGGACATCGCCAGGCTTTAAATTAAATCTTTAGGTTGACCGACCTGGAGATATGGACGCTCACTTAGTGAGTTGACCACTGCGGAGTGGTAGTT
>NZ_JBFRVM010000350.1:0-380 GCF_041475145.1 Vibrio sp. 10N.222.49.A3 | reverse complement strand
TCGGCACACTAAATTCTTTGCTTAAAGAGTTAAACTCTTCAATTAAAACCTCATATAAAATGAAGTTCTTCAAAATGGCTCCCCTTGCAAGACTTGAACTTGCGACATACGGATTAACAGTCCGCCGTTCTACCAACTGAACTAAAGGGGAATTACTTGTCTCAACATCAGGTCTCTAAAGACCATTATTTGTTAAGTACCAAATAATGGTGCCTCGAGGCGGAATCGAACCACCGACACGCGGATTTTCAATCCGCTGCTCTACCGACTGAGCTATCGAGGCAAAAGAATGGTGCCGACTACCGGAGTCGAACTGGTGACCTACTGATTACAAGTCAGTTGCTCTACCTACTGAGCTAAGTCGGCACACTAAATTCTTT
>NZ_JBFRVM010000349.1:0-794 GCF_041475145.1 Vibrio sp. 10N.222.49.A3 | reverse complement strand
AAACCACCGTGCAGAGCGATACCGTTCATGATTGCAGTCATACCGAATTCACGTACACCGTAGTGGATGTAGTTACCTGAGAAGTCGTTCGCTTCAAGCGACTTAGAACCAGACCACATAGTCAGGTTAGAAGGCGCAAGGTCAGCAGAGCCGCCCATGAATTCAGGTAGCATAGCACCAAACGCTTCTAGTGCGTTTTGAGATGCTTTACGTGATGCGATGTTTGCTGGGTTAGCTTGAAGATCAGCAATGATTGCGTTTGCTTTCTCTTCCCACTCAGCTGGAAGATCGCCGTTAGTACGACGTTTGAATTCAGCTGCTAGCTCAGGGTGAGCCGCTGCGTATGCGTCAAACTTAGCATTCCACGCTGCTTCTTTCGCTGCGCCTGCTTCTTTCGCATTCCACTCAGCTGCGATATCAGCTGGAATTTCGAAAGGGCCGTGTTCCCAACCCAGTGCCGCTTTAGTTGCTGTGATTTCATCAGCACCTAGTGGAGCACCGTGACAGTCGTGCGTACCCGCTTTATTTGGTGAACCAAAACCGATAATAGTCTTAGTACAGATAAGCGTAGGACGAGGATCCGCTTTAGCCGCTTCGATAGCCGCGTTGATAGCGTCAGCATCGTGACCATCAACTGCTGGGATTACGTGCCAGCCGTAAGCTTCAAAACGCTTAGGTGTATCGTCAGAGAACCAACCTTCAACTTCGCCATCGATAGAGATGCCGTTGTCATCCCAGAAAGCAACCAGCTTACCAAGACCTAGCGTACCCGCTAGAGAACATGCTTCGTGAGA
>NZ_JBFRVM010000348.1:0-1357 GCF_041475145.1 Vibrio sp. 10N.222.49.A3 | reverse complement strand
CTGCTGGTGCGGATCACTTTATAAATAATCCAGAGGAAGAGTTTGCTGGTGCTGCTAGCTTGTCGGAAAAGATTGAGATGGCTAGAGTTGTGATAAATCAGGTAGGGGATAAAGTTCTACAAAAAGAGTTGAAGCGTAAAATTACTAAACTGGAATTGTCTTTATCTCCCATAAGTAAAGAGCTTGCAGAGCTGCTGGCTTTTAGTGAATCAAACCCTAGTTTAAAGCATGAGATAAGGGAGTTAACACAGAAATATACAGTCACTGGAGCCACTGATGTTTAATCTTGATTTTAAGGATTACGATTTCCTTGAGGAAAAACACAAAGAATGGTGTGTTTCTCACTCTGCGCTTCCCATACCAAATCCACATCCAAGGAATGAGTTTATTGATTGGTTGTATAGCATTCAAGATGATATTTATACTCTCAAACCTAGGGATATGCTTGAAGAGTTATCGAATCTGATTCGCACTATTCAGGAGGGGAGTATACTTAATCCTATCTTGTTTAATACTTTGTTTGAAAACAACTTTTTATTTTGGGAACTACAGAAAAAGCAGAATATTTTTTGCTTTGTTTTTAGTTGGCCCCAAGGCCCTGGGTTTCAGAGAATAAAGAGTTTACTCGTAAAACAGTCTTCAAGAAGGGCTAATTCTGAGCTAGAAAGTGCTCTGCGGGCTGAAGGGTTATTAGATGAATTAACTAATGTTCTATCTGGCACTGAAGGTAATAGCTTGTTTCAAAAGGCGAAGAAGTACTTACAGCATGATGGCAATATTAAAATACCTGTAGAAAGGTTTTTAGGAAACAACAACTTTTATGATTTTGTGCAGTTTTGTTCTAATCATTTCAATTATAAAAAGTTTTCCAGTCAAAGAGAAGGTTGGGGGCCATATCCTTTAATTGATGAGCTGAGAAATACGGTGTGCCCATACTGTAATCGCAGCTATACGCATTCAGTTTTTGAAGATGATATCTTTGGTGGTCGCCCAGAACTAGATCACTTTCTGTCTAAATCTTTTTTTCCGTTTTTTGCTCTATCCGTATACAACTTGATTCCCGTTTGTCATTCTTGTAACCATGCTAAGCTAGATAAACACGTTGTTAAAATAGCTGATGGCCAAGCTGAGTATACTCACCTTCACCCTAATGTAGCCGAAGATAATGTGCTGAATACTCGAATGTTTGAGACTGAACAAGAAGGGGATTTACTTACGTTTCTCATGCAAAACGATTTTTCGTTAAGAGGAAAGTTACGAATTACTAGCAATTGCAAAGCAAGAACTAAGGTCAAAAATTCATTGGAACTTTATAAGCTTGCATTTAATGGGGTAGATGATTGATCTGCTCCAGTCA
>NZ_JBFRVM010000347.1:0-402 GCF_041475145.1 Vibrio sp. 10N.222.49.A3 | reverse complement strand
TAGGGAAACAGTTTTTTGATTCTAATGGTAATGATGTTTTTCCACCTCTTCGCTGTTATGTGAGTCGGCCTACTAAGGTTGGGATGGTATGGCAAAGAGTACGGGGGTTAGCTGATATTGCAGATGTACGTATTCATGACTTACGCCATACTTTTGCCAGTTATGCGGTGCTGGAAGGTTATCCGCTCCCGATGGTCGCTAAGCTCCTTGGTCATAAACGTATCTCTTCAACACTTCGTTATATGCATGTCAGTGAGCACCATGTGACAGAGGCAGTAGATACTCTGGGGGCGGTAATAACGGGGATGTTAGTCGAGCCTAAAGAAGTACAGCCCAGAAAACGAAAACGTACCACAAAGGCATTGAAGGCAGACAAACCTAACCCCGAACCAAAGGCAATAA
>NZ_JBFRVM010000346.1:0-955 GCF_041475145.1 Vibrio sp. 10N.222.49.A3 | reverse complement strand
ACTAATACTTGTAATAAGAGACACTAATACTATATAAACTAAAGGATTATCTCTCTTTAGTTTAATTTATTGACTATGAATTTTAATATCTAAAAAATTCAACAAATAATATTAATATGCTAATTATCATTAAAGCGTAGTGGTAACTATATTTTAAGGTTCAAGATGAATAATGTTGGTCACACTCTAACTAAGAGTATAGGTAAAAAAGATACTGTAATTTATTTTGCTGGTTCAATTCGTGCGGGGAGAGACGATGTATCGGTTTATGCTGAAATAATTAGCCAGCTAAAAGCGTATGGAACCGTAATCACAGAGCATGTTGGCGATTACAAACTTTCAGATGGAGGTCAATCATTTTTGACCGATAAATTTATCCATGATCGTGATCTTCAATGGCTAAGACAGTCAAATATTGTTGTTGCTGAGGTAACAACACCAAGTCTTGGCGTAGGCTATGAAATTGCTACAGCAATTCAATGGCGAATTCCTGTAATCACTTTATATCGTCAAGGGGAGAGAGCTGTGTCCGCGATGATTTCAGGTAGTGATAACTGTAAGCACTTTGAGTATTCAACTATCTCAGAAGCAAAAGACTTTGTTGCAGATGTATTTTCACAAATTGGCTTAAAGGTGTGTCATGAATCGTAATATAACTTCTGCATTAATCAGCACATTGAAAAACATCCTGACTAATGGTCAAACAGTAGGATCTCGAGATCAAGAGCAAACAGAGGTTCTGGCAACTCTTACCAAAATAGAAAAACCTGCAGAGCGTTTTCTTGTTGTACCAGGGAGAAACAACAATGTATTTGCTCAAGTAGCTGAAACATTGTGGGTTTTAGGTGGTCGCAATGACCTTGATTTTTTTACAAAATTATTTGCCTAGGGCAAGTGATTTCTCAGACGATGGCGAAACATGGCGAGCGGCGTATGGTGATCTGCACCAGAAGTT
>NZ_JBFRVM010000345.1:0-506 GCF_041475145.1 Vibrio sp. 10N.222.49.A3 | reverse complement strand
GGATAAAAGCATTACATCCGGAGAAAAATTTTCCGCGCCAATGTTCGCCAGAAAAAACAACTGGATTGTCTTTTAGCACATAACCTACTTGTTTAACCGAACAATCAGATTTATCGGTAAATACTTCTGTCAATTGAGATGCGAGCGTAGGGCTTGCCAATAAAGCTATTAGTAAAAGTGCTTTTTTCATGTAATCCTCTTGTTTAGTCATTACAACGATACAGGGCTGAATCTCCCTTGTTATTCGATTGGATGGTATTAATCGGTTATGGTCTTGGTAGTCGTCGCTAAACCAAGACAACAACATATAACGCTCCTAACTGTTCATTAGATGAGTAGTACAAAGGTCTGTGAGATCCGATACAGTGGATATTCTTTCTCTACATTACTCTTGTGGCCAATCACCAAATGCACTGTAGGGTTCTGTGGTTTAACTGAAATTGCGATTTTCATGTTCATGTTACGGTTGTTTTGCAAGTAACCGACTGCCGCATTTAGTTCTGGAA
>NZ_JBFRVM010000344.1:0-939 GCF_041475145.1 Vibrio sp. 10N.222.49.A3 | reverse complement strand
TTTATGGCGCGTTTACAATCAAAATCAAAAATTAGCTACTTCAAGTGCTCGGTTTGTCATGCTGAGTATGATGATAGCGAAAGCGCTCCCCATGGTTGGGGCTAATTGGCCTTGTTGCTATGAACTCACTTCTCAACGTTTATCGTGAAGATTTGCAGATTATTGGTATGATGTTTCTATAGTCTTCGAGAGGTTTTATGATGTTGAAAATGACAAGTAGTGTACTTGCAGTGTGTTTATTCGGTCTTAGCGTGGGAGCTAACGCTTCGACACTCGAAGAGTGTGCCAAACTCCTTCCTGACGGTCACACTTATAAAGTAGAGATCATTTTAGACGTAGATAAGACTGATAAGGAGCCAACGGTTACTGGTAGTTTTGGGGTGACGGGTGGAGCCGATGCGCCTGAGACTTTCGATATTGGTGATTTTGTCGAGTGCGCAGGCCCTTTGATCAAAACCGTAGACACAGATAGCAACGATGAATCTAAGTCCTAGTCACTTGTTATCTTGTTGGTCAGCTCATTAGCCAGTTAACGAATTCATAAAAATACCGCCGTAATCAACGGCGGTATTTTTTATTACGTTTATTACATCATTCACCACAGAACAAAGAACATTCAGCAGAGAACATAGAGCAGAAAGACTAGTTAACGTGAGCTAATTCGACACTCTGCGTTTCGTTCGCCACTTTCCAATCTCCACCCAAGGCTTTATACACCGCAATCGTGGTGTTGGCGGTTTGAAGCTTGGCGGCTACTTGGCGATCTTGCATCGCTTTTTGTTGTCTTTGTGCGTCTAACACCGACAAGTAATCGACTAGCCCCGCTTTGTATAGCGACTTTGCCTTGCTCACCGCGTTATCAACGGCAAGGGTAGCTTCATCGATGCGCTTTTGGTTCTCTTGGCTACGGCCATAGGCAAACAGTATCCGCCCCATGAA
>NZ_JBFRVM010000343.1:1109-1306 GCF_041475145.1 Vibrio sp. 10N.222.49.A3 | reverse complement strand
AATCGCTTGGTGATCACATGCTGAAGCTGATCTAGGCAAACACGCCTTTGCCCCAAACCTTTTTAGAACCAACGAACTGACCACCTAGCCAATACTGTAGTAGACCAAATTAATCTAATCCGTACTTTGGGCACTTATGCGGAAACTTTTCGTAGTTCTCCCCCCGAAACTCTCTGTCGATTCACACAACAGGTTGA
>NZ_JBFRVM010000343.1:0-366 GCF_041475145.1 Vibrio sp. 10N.222.49.A3 | reverse complement strand
TTCACACAACAGGTTGATACCTATTGAGTTTTATAATGAACGACAGCAACATAGATGGAATGATTCCGTCTGTGTTGCTGGGTTTTTGAGGAGAGTAAGTTGAGTTTATCTTTTGAAGATTTAATCGAGCGTCATATGTCTAGTCTTGATACAGAGACTATTCACTCATTTAAAAAAGTTTTTTCTGGAGCTATGGATAACGAGTTTTCGAAGATTGAACAAGCACAAGTTGCACACGACAGTATGCAATTTATATCCGAAGAACATCAGTATATGCACAGGTCATGGATTGAAGATGACGCAATTTATAAGTTTAGTGTTGTCGACTTGGCTGGTGAGTTGTACATCTTTGATCCGCACCAGCAG
>NZ_JBFRVM010000342.1:0-705 GCF_041475145.1 Vibrio sp. 10N.222.49.A3 | reverse complement strand
TTTATGGCGCGTTTACGCTTAATCGCTTTTAATGCACTGGTTTTAACTTTGCCTAAAATAACTTTTGGATTGTCCGACACTTTACCAAGGTATGGAAGCTCAACACCTTTTGCATCGATGAAGATATTACTATTTTCACTACTCACTATGAAGTCTACAACGTTCACCCCCTCAGGGAGTTGGTCACCAAGCAAGTTTTCATCAACGTACTCACAGCCTGAAAAGTTCAATCCTCTATATAAATAGGATTCAAAAACCTTCCCAAAGCCATCCATAAATGATTGAGGGTTTTCATTTTTTAATAGATCATAAACATAGCCTTCAATGCTTCTCAAAAATACATAGAGATTCAAACAAGTATACTTGCCATCGTATCTCACTAATGGAAACCTCAAAAAAGGGGTTTGTTCGTACCATTCAGAGTATGTGCCATTCGAGTAGTCGTTATTTTGGACTTGGCCTTTAATTCTGTGTAAATCAATAGACAGTGCAATTAGTGTTTGCTCAAGGTTAGCGCGACCGACTTTTTCAAAAATGATTTCAAAATCACTTACAGACACTGACTTACTTTTCATAAAAGCGGCATAAATGACTAAACAACACTTATTGAAATCACAAATGTCTACACCTGTTAACTCCTTGAACCTAGTTTGAATTCTGTGATTATTTGGTAACGCAGAAAACAATATGATCCGCACCAGCAGT
>NZ_JBFRVM010000341.1:0-1723 GCF_041475145.1 Vibrio sp. 10N.222.49.A3 | reverse complement strand
ACTTCTGGTGCAGATCATAGTTAACGTAATGACAAAGTCGCTTAACGTAACGTCCAGTATTGATGGTGCAGATCATGTTCGAATATCAAAGGCTCACACACAATGCAGGACTAGGGAAAATATGAGGGGATCCATCAGCGTCGCCGGTTCTCTCGCAACTTTGCGGGATTTATTATTTTTAGATATGATAAGATCTTTATACATAATAAAGAGTAATCACAATGAAAAACAAAGGCTTCATTTTAGGTGTTTTCGCTTCAGTAGTACTTGTAGGTTGTGGCGGTGGTTCGTCAGCGGCACCGAGTGCAACAGTAAAAACGTTTAGTGGTAATGGCCTATACGTTAACCCGACTGACTTGACCGTCATGCTTGTTGACTCAAAGCGATCTAAGAACAACCTAATTGTGGGTGACTTCGCGAACAACAGCGTTTACTTTGTTGATAGTGCGACCACGACAGAAACATCGATGACAACTAGAGGTCTATCTTTTACTAGCAACAATGTTTTTGTGAAAGAAAGAATTCAGTTAATGCATGCTAAATTTACAAACAATATTGCAACTCTAACAGCCGTTGTTAGCGGGTCAAACCTTGTTTACTCAATGAATAAAACAACTGACTCATTAGCTCTTGCCCAAATCACCGGTACTCATACCAATACAACAGATGGTAGTACGTGGACGATTAACGCAGATGGTTCATATGTCGTTAATGGCGTTTGTACAATTACAGGTAAATTGGTTCGTAATGGATCTTACTTTAATGCAGATAACGCAAGTGCCGTTTCTTGCTCGCAATCAGCGCTAAATGGCAGTTACAACGGGGTTTTCTTGACGGTTAAGCACAACGGTAAAGATTACATTGCAGGGGTGTTAGGTAATGACACGGGTATTTTGTATGGAAATGCTCCAACGAACTAAATTGGTCATTAACTAGGGCGTGTTGATCTTTGCTGTACATTTCGCGTTCAACAATACATCGGTAGCCACATTAACATGAATGCCAGCGATAACATGCTGGCATAATTCCTTTCTAGCTTGTCATATCTACTTGAAATAGCTCGATAATGTTTAATTCTCCCAAAGGCATTTTCGACCAAGTGACGATACTTGTATAGACACCAATCCATACTGTCTTTGTCTATATCTTGTCCGTAATTGCGTTTAGCAATTACCGTTTCTCCGCCACGTTCCTTAACAAAAGTACGGAAAGGTTCGCTGTCATATCCTTTATCACAAACGATGGTATTAACTTCATCGAGTTGCTCAACTAAGCTTTCGGCATGCACTATATCGTGGCGTTGTCCCTCTGATAAATCAAAGCAAATCGGCAGTCCACCACTATCTACGGCTAAGTGAATTTGGGTCGAGTTGCCCCCGCGACTTTTTCCTATTTGCTCTGAACTTTCAGTAGCTGCACCTGTACTATGCTGATGTGCTCTAACTATAGAGCCATCAAGAAATACCCATTCAAAATCAGCCATGTTAGATAAGCTTTTGAAAAGATTATCTAAAACCCCTTTCTTTGACCAAAGATTAAATCGTCTGTAAACGGTACTCCACTCTCCGAACTCAGAGGGTAGATCTCGCCAAGGAATACCTGTTCTCATTCGATAAAGTATTCCTTCAAATGTCATTCGATGTTCAGTTTTATCGTAAATACGACCTGTACTTTTCATAACTTGGAGTATCAGTTCCCAGCGAACCCTATCTGGCAGGGTAGT
>NZ_JBFRVM010000340.1:0-234 GCF_041475145.1 Vibrio sp. 10N.222.49.A3 | reverse complement strand
CCGCCCTCGAAGCCGCCATAGACACTTTGCAGGTAAGCTTTTGATTGGTCTTTCGTCCAACCCGTTTGTTGAATCACGCTGTCAACCGCCGTTTGCATGTCATTCATACCTTGGCTGACTTGAGTATTAAAGCCACTGGTGCTGCCTTCACCGTAAGCCAGGTTTTTACTCACACTATCATGCCAGCGGTCGCTCAGCGCGGCGCCTCCTTGGAGGGTTTGACTCAGTTGGGTA
>NZ_JBFRVM010000339.1:0-518 GCF_041475145.1 Vibrio sp. 10N.222.49.A3 | reverse complement strand
TAATACGCACCAAATTAAGATGCTGATTTTAAAGAAAATAAATGGGGTTTTAATGTTGGCGCTATTGTTATTAGACATAATTAATATATTAATTATTTTAATTTCACTCCCTCAATGTGCTATAAATTTTTCTAATGTTATTTGTTATCTTTCTGTTATTTATCGGTTTTTTATCCGTGCGTATTATTTAGATTATGTAAAGGAAAAAACCACAAGGTTACTTAAAGATTGAAATACCAGGCGACGACACGCTATACTTACATAAGGTCTATAAAGTTAAAACACACGACATTGCTCGCTAACCAGTAGTGCCTTATGTAGTGTGTTTTCTTAAGGTTTAGAGTGTGTTGGGCCTCCAACTCGACTATATAGCATTCGCAAAAAAGCCGGCTTTCCAAGAGTAGTCGGCTTTTTTGTGTCTAAAAAACCGGCGTTTGATTTATTTTTTCGGTTGAGATAGGTTGAAATTTCATTGTTTGGTGTGGAATCTGAACAACCTCAAAAACCTCTTGGACTTC
>NZ_JBFRVM010000338.1:0-389 GCF_041475145.1 Vibrio sp. 10N.222.49.A3 | reverse complement strand
ATTCAGCTGTTGCTGTTGAGCTTGGTCTATAGGATGCCGCCAGTACCAGCACCGGTAAGGAGCAAAGCGATGCGAGTATGCCCTTGCTGTGCACATGAGATGGCGTGCGTTGGAGTAAGCCGACCCATGTAGCCGAAAGGCATTTGATAATAAGGAGAATGGCATTGACGAAAACAGAGGAGATGTGACGACGAAAGATACGAAAAACAGCTAACTGGTTGATAAGATTGCTATCGCAACCTTATCTCAGCCTCGCTCGCCTTGAGAAAAGCCTCAAAGCGAAGTGCTCTTCATACTCAATCGTACAATTTACTTAATAAAGTGGCTTCGGGCTTGTTCAACACTTGGGATTTAGTGTTGGCTACGCAACACCTTAATCCTTATTAGTT
>NZ_JBFRVM010000337.1:0-931 GCF_041475145.1 Vibrio sp. 10N.222.49.A3 | reverse complement strand
ACCTGAATTGTATGCGGTCATCATATTGTTGCGATAATGCAGCTCTAACCAATAAGGATTGACCTGAGAGAGTCCTTCTTGCTCAAGAAGTTGACGGAGGTTCCCTAACGTTTCAGAGCGTGATGCGCCGCTTCCTAATGCCTCTTCATAACGTTTTTTAACGCGATTGACCGCATCAATACTGGAAACGTTTGCCACGGTAAAAGCACGCAACTTCATTGCCGCTTCCATCTGCCGATACGCTTTGGTATCGGTCGGTATCATGGCTTTGAGTGAATCAATCGCTTCCTGAAAAGGCACCTCATCCACGGCAAGATAAATCGGCGCATAAGTGAGTTCGAGAGGTTTCTCGTTGGCATCATTGATCGCATTATGGATATGCGCTTGGCCCAGCAGCCAACTCACCATCATCGAAGCGGCATAGATGTTGGTGTATTGCGTTGTCACTTGGGTGATATCAATATCGTCTGGGTTTGAATGCGCTTTGAACGCGGCTTCCAGTTTGCTTGAAAGGCTTTTGACGGTTAATGAAAGCGCCTCATCTTCAAGGCGCTGTAATTTGGTGAGGTTATCGGTCTCTTGTTTATCAAGACTTTTTAAAGCAGACATAAGTGCTTTCCTGGTGCATCGGAAAGATACGTGGGTTTATCAACGGTCGTCGGTTCATTGACGATATTGTTCACTAACTCTTTATAAGCGTCCTCATCCACTCGAATTTTAAGACTGCCTTTGCGACCATTAGCTAAGAATATCCATTTAAACAGCGTGTCGTTAAGCGTCTTATGCACCATACGAGCATCGCGTTTGGAGACGCGCATGCCCGCTCTTTCATGAACTTCACCCAATGACCGCGAGCCGTATTTTTGATTACCGTTCGTCAAGGTTTGACCTGTGATGCGCTTAGCGATTTTGTTATCAATGTATTCAATGG
>NZ_JBFRVM010000336.1:0-389 GCF_041475145.1 Vibrio sp. 10N.222.49.A3 | reverse complement strand
TCTTCAGAGCGATTTATAGGGGAAAAATCAGCATGTCCATTTGAAGCAAGAAGCGCACAATGATACCCATTTTTCATACTTTGTGAATTTTGACGTAACTGATTAATACTATGAGCAAGCTCAGCTTTGAACTCAGAAAAAATTAATGCCGTGACTTTGGCTCTGTCGAAAAGAGCATGGAGTAATTGAACCTGTTCGATATTTCTCAGGTAAGCGACTTTACGTTCACGAGTTAGGAGAGAGAATTTAAACTCTTTAGGAGAGCCACTGCTCTGCAGTGAAATTGGGGTGGCGATACGTGTGTAGTATACGCTATTTGGAAGTCTCAATAAGTACATCTGCGCAAGATGATTTTCGAGATTTTAGATAAGAATGATCCGCACCAGCAG
>NZ_JBFRVM010000335.1:0-410 GCF_041475145.1 Vibrio sp. 10N.222.49.A3 | reverse complement strand
CCTTAATTGGGCGTTATGTGAATGGAGTAGAAATGAGTTATGGAATACAAAGTCGTTAAAAACTATCAGGATGATCCAGAGTTACCTATTCAAATCGTAAAAGGTGAAAAATTGCAGTTTGTAGAAGAATCCAACCCAGAAGGTGATTGGGCAAATTGGATTTTTTGCCGAGGGGGAAATAAAGAAGGCTGGGTTCCAAAACAAATACTAGCTATCAATAACAGTGAAGTAACTGTACTTGAGGACTACTTTGCTAAGGAACATAGTTTGACGGTTGGTGACATTTTAGTAAAAGAACATGAATTGAACGGCTGGATCTGGAGTAAAAAATTAGGTGATTCGGAAGAATTAGCTTGGGCTCCTTTAAACCATTTATGCGCTGTTTGAATTCACATAACTAATAAGGATTA
>NZ_JBFRVM010000334.1:0-611 GCF_041475145.1 Vibrio sp. 10N.222.49.A3 | reverse complement strand
CAAAGCGCGCTTGATTAAACAGTCCGCCCGTTCCCTTGGTATGCAGCATAGCCGTGCGGGCAGCAGCCACGGTATCGACGGTACTAGCCCATCCTTTCTCCATCGTGTTGTTTTGCTCGGGTGTCAGTTCTGGTTGTTGGGTTGGGGTGGTGGTTTCATGCGCTTTCTCCATTGTTGCCACAATCTTCGCCGTGTCACCATCGAGTCCCGCCATGGTGGCGAACGCTTCAGTGCGAGTAAATTTTTGCCAGCGTTCTTTCGCCTCGGCAATATCTTCCGGTTGGTAAGCGGTCATTAGGCGTTGGACGTCTGGTTGGTTTAATCCTATGTCTTTTTCCAAGTAATTCTGGAAGCCTTGAATAGAATTGGCCGTAAAGCTGGCACTGCCAGAGTCGAGGCGCGTTTGAGTATTCGAGAGGGCGTTCAAGTCCGATTGGCTTTGCAATGCACTTGCACCAAGAGACTTGGTGTTGCTGGCGTTAATCGCAAAATCATGCGCAAACTGCTCAACCGACGTTCGGGTGTCTTTATTGTCCACCTGCGTGCCGGCACTGGTCACGGCATTGGCCCCTTCGGTGTATTGCTGCGTGGTTTGCTCAAGCTGCTGCTTT
>NZ_JBFRVM010000333.1:0-409 GCF_041475145.1 Vibrio sp. 10N.222.49.A3 | reverse complement strand
GTTTATCTGCTCTTATTTATTAAGAACGGTATAAACACAACAAACACATTCAAGTGTCTTGTATTCGAATGATCAGAAATGATTGTTCATTTTTTGATTCTACTTTTTATTAGAAAGTGGAAACAAAAAGTAAATTGAGTCCGGCAAACAGTCATCAAGAATTAACCCTTCTTGATGACAACCAAAAACCTTGGTTGCTTTTTGTCTTCACTTTTAAAAAGTGAAAGCAAATTTGTATCATACACAAGACCCTTTCGGGTTGTATGGTTAAGTGACTAAGCGTACACGGTGGATGCCTTGGCAGTCAGAGGCGATGAAAGGCGTAATAACTTGCGATAAGCCCAGATTAGGTAGTAATAACCTTTTGAGTCTGGGATTCCTGAATGGGGGAACCCACTTGCATAAGCAA
>NZ_JBFRVM010000332.1:0-3941 GCF_041475145.1 Vibrio sp. 10N.222.49.A3 | reverse complement strand
AACTGATCGGCATTACCGCCTAACCACCGTGTTCTACATGAATGACGAATGGTCTGAGGAAGACGCAGGGGAGCTCGTGGTTTACGATCTAAAAGACAACCACATTGCGACCATTCCACCAAAGTCAGGCCGCTTATTTGTGTTCTTGTCTGAACAGTTCCCACACGAGGTACTGCCGACAAACACAGAGCGATTCAGTATCGCGGGTTGGTTTCGCATTAACGGCGTGAAAGACAACCAATTAGACATCGCGCACTAAAACTGTATCCACATCGAACCTTATTCTTAGCCTCTCCATCGAGAGGCTTTTTTGGTCAGAAAAACGTCTTAAAAGCTAAATACATCAAACATCAAAACCATCAATAACTTTTCTCTTAAATAAAATCGAAATGAATCTTTCACATCAGTGAAACGGTTTAGCCACGTAAGTGAAATATACCCTGTTCAAGATAGCTTCAAACGATACCCCTACCGTCTCGTTAATACTCAAATTCAATACCTCTATATCGATTTCATCCAAAAGGAAAAGAAGATGAATAAGCTAATTTTGGCAGGCGTTCTTTCTGCGACAGCAGCAATGCCGGCGTTCGCAACGACTCAAGTAACTTGGTGGCACGCAATGGGCGGCCAACTTGGAGAAACCGTCAATAAGATTGCGACTGACTTTAATGCGTCACAAGATGATTACAAGATCACGCCAATCTATAAAGGTTCATACACAGAGACCTTAACAGCGGGTATCGCAGCATATCGAGCAGGCGAAGCTCCTAATATTCTACAAGTCTTCGATGCCGGTGCTGCAACCATCATGAACGCTAAAGGTGTCGCGAAACCGGTACAGGATATTCTGGTTGAATCGGGCTACAACTTTAATTCGAATGATTACCTAGCGGGCGTTCGTAACTTCTATGCCGACAACCAAGGCAAGATGGTTGGTATGCCTTTCAACAGTTCGACGCCAGTTCTTTACTACAACAAAGACCTTCTCGCAGAAGTGGGAGCCGACGCGCCTAAGACTTATGAAGAGTTAGAAGTGGTGGCCAAGAAGTTGAAAGCAGAAGGCCACATTGCGTTTTCTCAATCTCTAACGCCATGGATCATGTTCGAGAACTTCAAGTCTCGCCATAACCTGCCAGTCTCTGACCAGAACAACGGCTACGACGGCCTATCCACTAAAATCATGTTCAACACCAAAGACATGATGATGCACGTTAGCAAGATGAAAGAGTGGTCAGATCTAGGTTACTACAAGTATTACGGCAGCGATTGGGATGCGAACCAAACGCCTTTCGAGCGCCAAGAAGTAGCAATGTGGATGGGCTCTTCAGGTTCATTCGGTGGTTTACGTAACCGTGTACCTTTCGAGTTAGGCACAACTTACCTTCCATACTGGAAATCAGTTAACCCAGATGCTGGTTTAACCTTCATTGGTGGTGCCGCTCTGTTTGCACTCAATGGCCATGACCAGAAACAGGACAAAGGGGTTGCAGCGTTCTTTGATTACCTGACAAAGCCTGAAACTCAAGTGTACTGGCACAAAACAACAGGCTATGTACCTGTAACAACTGCTGCCTATGAACTAGCGAAAGAATCCGGCTACTACACAGAGCAGCCAGACGCCGAAGTGGGCGTTAAGCAACTAAGCCTCAAATCGGGCAAGTGGACTAAAGGCTACCGCCTAGGTTATTACCCGCAGATCCGTGAAGTGATGCACCGTGAGTTCGATAACATCTTCGCTGACCGATCTAGCGTCGAGAGCAGCCTAGATAAGGTCGAAGATGAGAGCAGCAAACTACTAAAGCGCTTCGCTCGAACGATGAACTAGATCGATTAGTTACTAGATCGGTTAATAACTAGATCGATTAATGAAACGAAACTGTTCACAAGCTTAAGGCTTAGCGAATCAGAGCCGTTCATCACTCCTCACGACTTGTCACTGCGTCGCTAAAAACGCTATGGCAAGACGTGAGGAGACTCTTCTCTAGCGCCATTTCTTGCTCCAACAACGATAACTCAACGGGATGCATGCCTGATACAGCGCTAGTGGTAACAGCCGCTCATAGTGGCCACTGTAATTATTTTTAGGGATTACCCTGTGGAACGACGTCAACAATTCTTTCACTCTCCGCTGCCTTACCTATTTTTGGCACCTCAGATACTCATCATTGCGGTTTTCTTTATCTACCCAGCAGCAAAGGCGGTTTACCTTTCATTTATGCTGGAAGACCCTTGGGGCACCTCATCTATATTCGTCTGGTTTGAGAATTACCAAATGCTATTCGAATCGAGCGAGTACCTGAACTCGATTGGCTTTACTTTGATGTTCGCAATTGTGGTCTCTTTCTTATCACTTGCCTTGGCTCTGCTGCTTGCCGTGAAAGCCGACAACATCATTCACGGACAAGGCGCTTACAAGGTCACTCTCACTTGGGTTTATGCGGTTGCCCCTGCGATTGCAGGTGTTATTGGTGCTTTCTTGTTTAACCCGCACATTGGCGTGTTCACAGAAATCTTTGCTGTTGTGGGTTGGGATTTTAGCTTCCAAACCGATCCCGTGGATGCCACGTTTGCTCTGATTTTGGTTTCCGTGTGGAAACAGGTTTCGGTGAATTTCATCTACTTCCTAGCGGGACTCCAATCGATCTCTTACGCCGTAAAAGAAGCGGCGATGCTGGATTGTGTCAGCGACTCAAAACGTTTCTGGACCATTACCTTCCCACTGCTCGCCCCGACTGGCTTCTTTCTACTGGTCATCAACCTCACCTACTCATTCTTTGAAACCTTTGGCGTGATAGACACCATGACCAATGGTGGCCCAGGTGGCGGTACAACTTCATTAGTGTACAAGGTGTATCGAGATGGTTTTGTTGGCGCAGATTTAGGCGGCAGTTCCGCCCAGTCTGTTGTGTTGTTACTACTGGTACTCACTCTCACATTTATCCAGTTTCGCGTTGTAGAAAAGCGCGTCCATTACTAGCCCCTCCCCGCTAGGATTTAACGCGACAGGAGTTATTTATGAAAAGTAATAAGGTCTCAGACCACCTAATTTTAATTGCAGGGATGCTGTTTATGTTGGTCCCTATCTGGCTAATCTTCGCTAGTTCTACGCATAACCCAAACACCATTGTCAGCGAAGGTCTGCAATGGCTACCGGGCGATAACTTTACGGCCATTTATAGCGAAGCTTGGAACAAAAGCATGGGCTTTAGTGGCGAAGTCACCGCCAGTAAAATGATCACCAACTCGATGATCATGGGGCTAGGTTTTGCGATCGGTAAGATCATCATTTCGATGATGGCCGCGTTTGCTTTGGTCTACTTTAGACTCCCTTACGCCACGGCGTGGTTTTGGCTGATCTTCGTGACGCTGTTACTGCCATTAGAGGTTCGTATTATCCCTTCCTATGAAGTTGTCGCTGGGCTTGGTCTTCTTAATAGCTATACAGGGTTGATTCTGCCTTTGATCGCATCAGCCACCGCGACCTTCTTTTTCAGGCAATTCTTCAAAACCATCCCCGATGAATTGTTAGAAGCAGCTCAACTAGATAATGCAGGCCCATTTCGATTCTTTGTCGATATCTTGCTGCCTCTTTCTAAAACCATGATCGCCGCGATCTTCATCATCATGTTTGTGGTGGGTTGGAACCAATACCTGTGGCCAATCATGATGACTACCGACGAAGGCTACAACACCATCGTGATGGGCATCAAACAAGTACTCAATAATATCAATGAAACCAGTTTACCGCGCTATGACTATGCTTTCGCCATGGTGATTTTAGCCATGTTGCCACCCGTACTAGTGGTGGTTGTATTTCAGCGTTGGTTTGTAAAAGGGCTAGTAGAAAGTGAAAAATAATAACGACACAACTCAAATGAACAATAACCGCATTCAATCACTCGATGAGTATAAGACGACTCACCTTGATCCGCACCAGCAGT
>NZ_JBFRVM010000331.1:0-1070 GCF_041475145.1 Vibrio sp. 10N.222.49.A3 | reverse complement strand
CTACCTTGAAAAACGCCGGGGTTAGCTTATTAAGGGCAATATCAATATCAGAGCAATGATAAGCGTAAGTTGGTTGCATAGATCGAAGAGAACTCGCGACGTTATAATCAAAGCCAAGCGCAGTAAGTTCTGTTTGCCACTGTTCATAAAGTTTAGTCTCTTTTATCTTTGTCTTTTTAGGTCGACTATATAGCTTTAAATGGTTTCCAATAGGGCTTGCACTTGATTTAACACCATAACTTTTTAGTGCTTTTGTTATTTGTTCTTCTCTCTTTGAAAAGTGTTGGCATATTTCCTTTGGTACACCGACTACGTTGAAACTCTCTCCATCTTTCTCAATTGAGTAACCAAGTTCACGTAGATTTTGGGCTAGCTCTGCTCTATATATGACACCAGCAGCTTTCATCCATTGGTACAATACACGGCCATTGATTGTTCCCCATGTTAAATCATTTCGAATCGCTAGGTTTAAAACCAAGCAATGAGAATGCAGCTGCATGTCTTCTGCTCTAGACTTAAAATGTGTAAATATTGCAGAAAGTAAGCCTGGTAGCTTTTCTAACGTCTTCCCTTGCTCTCCACGTCTAGTATAAGCGGCTTTGTCTTCTAAAAATCGAAGTGCTTCTTTCACTGCTTTGTAATGAGCGTCGTAGATAATTCCATGTTCATCATAAGCGTCTAGTATGGAAACAGATTTTGGTGCTGAAAACGTGAGATCGTAACCAAGGTTTCTCACTTGGCCTGCGTTCTTCACTAATGACAATGAGCCATCAGGAGAAAACCCTCCCATTAAATTTTTATAGTCTTCTTCTATTACTTCACAGTGACCAATACCTAATAAATGCGCTATGTAGCCATTCCAAAGTCCAGGGAGTTCATCATTATTGAGATAGTAGTCAGTTTGAGTCCATTCAGTGTAGTAATCGGCATTCTTTACAGGAAAAATGGTTAGCATATTTATTTCCCTCGCCTTGCATTAATTCGCTTTGGAATTAAGTTGTTATCATCTTTACTGATATTTTGGCGTTTGTTTTGATGCTTAGTCCAAGTTGTGTCAGCGCCGATGTAAA
>NZ_JBFRVM010000330.1:0-262 GCF_041475145.1 Vibrio sp. 10N.222.49.A3 | reverse complement strand
ACTCCCCTACGGGATACCACTTCCTTCAAGAAGTAAAAAGGGTCGTTAGCTCAGTTGGTAGAGCAGTTGACTTTTAATCAATTGGTCGCAGGTTCGAATCCTGCACGACCCACCATTTCCTCCCAAGGAAATAAAATTTGGGGCGATTAGCTCAGTTGGGAGAGCGCCTGCCTTGCACGCAGGAGGTCTGCGGTTCGATCCCGCATAGCTCCACCATTCCTTCCATAAGGAATTAAAACTTTTATGGGCGATTAGCTCAGTT
>NZ_JBFRVM010000329.1:0-269 GCF_041475145.1 Vibrio sp. 10N.222.49.A3 | reverse complement strand
AACAGGAGACAGTATCCATGGCCGAATTACTTCACGGCATCCGAACCATCGAATCGCTCACAGGTCCCATTTCGGTCATCGAAGTGTCGTCCAGTGTGATTGGTGTGTTTGGCACCTCTGAGTTGGCAGAGCCATTAAAGCTCTACCACACCACCAATTACGATGATGCGAAAAAGACCTTCGGTGAGGGCACGCTCGCCAACGCCATTCGCCGCGTTCACCACTATGTACCAAGCAACTCCATCTTATCAATCCCTTTAGGTAAGGAC
>NZ_JBFRVM010000328.1:0-1502 GCF_041475145.1 Vibrio sp. 10N.222.49.A3 | reverse complement strand
AATCCCTTTAGGTAAGGACAGCGACTTCCCTGACGTTGAAACGCCAGCGGTCTCTGGCGTCACGATGAGCACATCCAGTGTCTCTATTTATATTGATGATGGCGCAAGCTTACCTGTCACGATTTTAAACCCTCACACTTGTCGCATTGCGTACAGCTCGGACAATGATCTCATTGCGACAGTGGATGCTAATACGGGCGTGGTAACGCCTGTGAAAGCCGGTATTGCTAACATCACCGCCTTGGTCACCTTTAATGATGGTGAGAATGACGTAGATGAGGCCCATGTCTATGGCGTGACGGTCGCACAAACCAATCCAAACGCAGGCAAGACCATGAGTCCAGCGACGCTGGGTGATTCTGTTGCGACAGCGTTCTTAGGCGCAGACTCTCAGCCCAACGCGTTAACCAATACGTATGAGCAAACTGCTGTTTGGTCGATTGATGATGAAGCCATTGCCTTGGTTGATAGTAGTGATGGCACGATCACACCACTTTCAGAAGGTCAAACGGTGGTCGCCGTGAAGCTCGCACCCAAGAGCAACGTCAGCTACACCAATGACAACGATATGACCATTAATGTGGGGGATGTTGCTGGCATTGAGCTCACTTATGTACTGACCGTTTCCCGTGTCACCGATGCGCTGTTGGCTAAATTCATGGAAGCGCTACCGTTACTGCGTAAAGCGAAACAGAGCTACGGCTTTTCATCCAAAATCAACATGGCTCCAGGCATCTTACACAAAGATGGCGCAATGGGGCTCGCCGTGGGCGCGGTCAGCACTATCCGCGGCATTTGGGTAGGAGATATGCCGGAGCATATTTCAACACCCACTGAGGCGTACGCTTGGAAGCAAAAGTACACCTCACAACGAGCGTATGTCGGCTGGCCACGTCCCAAAGTGTTAGATGAAGACGGAGCAACGGTGGTCGATTGGTACGCGCCAAGTTTGTGTGGCCTCATTGCTCAGGTAGACCGCAACCAAACCGAGCAGAACATTGTGCCGGAAACCGGTTACTGGTGCTCCCCATCCAACTATGTCATGGCCGACGTGATAGGCCCCTCCATTGATCTTGACTACATCCCAAGCGATCCATCGTGTGATGTGAACTACTTAAATGTGAACGGCATTACCACGCTGATGAATCATGGCGGTTGGAAGAACTTTGGTAACTACTCCACCGCGTTCCCAGCCAAGAGCGATTACCTGTCGTTTCTATCGGTGCGCCGAACGGCAGACATCATAGAGGAAAGCATTGAGGACGCTACACGTCAGTTTTTAGACTTTCCGATGTTCACCAGCCCAACGGATATTGCCAATACGACCTGTGGCCGCGTGAAAGATACGGTGAACGATTATCTTCGTTCGAAAGAAGGCACCGCGTTGGTGTACAGCAATGTGTCAATTGATGCCGGTGACAACCCGCTCACCAATCTGATGCAAGGCAAAATTAAGTACCGCTATCGAATGACACCGCCTGTGCCTATGCAGAGTGTGGAAT
>NZ_JBFRVM010000327.1:0-278 GCF_041475145.1 Vibrio sp. 10N.222.49.A3 | reverse complement strand
TACAATCGACCACCCATTGCTTGGGTATGCCACTCGGCAGCCACAACGTTGGATGCTGATTAATGGCCTCTAGCATTCTTGCTCGCCAGACTTTGGCCAAAGCAAACGCGTTAAAAAGGTAATGCTTGTTGCCTTTGTGCCACGTTCGCCTTGATGGGTCGTATTGGCCTGCCGCCACAATAATGTGCAGGTGTGGATGCAAGTTTCGTTGTCGGCTGTGGGTATGCAGCACGGCGGTAAAACCAAGTTCACCTTGCATCTGTCTTTTCGCAAAGTCC
>NZ_JBFRVM010000326.1:0-1118 GCF_041475145.1 Vibrio sp. 10N.222.49.A3 | reverse complement strand
GTTCAAGGCGCAATGCCCCTCGACCATCATCGAATAATTTACTTAATAAAGTGGCTTCGGGCTTGTTCAACACTTGGGATTTAGTGTTGGCTACGCAACACCTTAATCCTTATTTGTTATGTTTCAAATGAACGCAACATCCTAAAAACTCTCGATATTTCAAGATACAACTCACTAGTTATATCTTGTTGAAAACCACTATTAATGCATAAAACATATACACTCTCGTTTACAAAACTTAGAGTAGGCTTTACATTATGAAATGGAAAGTTAGAGAGTAAAACCTTTGAAACATTGAATTCTAGCATTCCGAAAAAACGGATAAAATGGGTATAAGCCATAATAGAGAACATACTATGACCAGATAACGTCATAGTCCCGAATAAATATTGATTACCATCAGTAAGGTTTAAAGCATTACTTGTTTTATATTTTCTTGAAGATTCTAAACTTTCAGGAGAGTCATCCAAGTTGACAATTTCCGCTTCTGTGATTTTATTTTTTTCAATTAAAAACGGCCAATTATCAGTAATTACATTTAAAATTTCTTTTTGCACCCAATCACCATGTTCCCACAAACCTAAAACATAAATATTTTCGTCTCTTACCACTGTAAATAAAAGAGGACCCGTTCTTGATGCGAACTCTCCTTCCATTTTAGTTCCCAGATGAAAATGACGAACTCCCCATTGTGAATGTAGAGGATCAATATTATTAGCGCGTTTAACACCTTTACTCATAAAAGGAGTTAGATCCTTCCCTAATTCAGAATAGCTTTTAAAAAAATTAAACCCAGCTACGATTTCAGCAGGGAGTGTAAAATTAGGAGGTAAAACGATCCTCCTTGGCTGAGCAGGAACTTTTCTGAATAAATACTCCCAAAATAACCAATGAGCCATATCATAATCTTTATCTGATCTGTCAAGCTTTAAAATGGAAGCAAGATAGTCATTCCAACCAGTAAATAAATACATTAACTCTCCCGTAAATAATATTAAGGCAACAACCAAACTTGAAACATAACGCCCAATTAAGGTGTGAAGCACGCGACCACGACACTTAATTTGACCACCGTACTCACTGAACTTAACCCAAACCCAAAATGCCAAGCGTGCTGA
>NZ_JBFRVM010000325.1:0-1221 GCF_041475145.1 Vibrio sp. 10N.222.49.A3 | reverse complement strand
AAACCAAACTCAGCGATGTGCTCTCCATGCTGCGCAAGCTGGTGTGCATTGGCAAAGTGAGCAAAGTGGATACCGAGCTAAGGCGCGTAAAGGTGACTTTCCCTGGTCTACGTTACCCTGAGTCAGATTGGTTGCCTGTGCTGGGCTTTCGTAGTAAGAACGTGAGCATTTCGTGCAACCTTGAGCCTGGTGAGCAAGTGCTGTGTCTGTTCATTCCTAGCGGTTCAATGATGTCTGGTTTTGTGCTTGGCTCGATGGCGAACAAATCAGCAAAGCCCTATATCGCGAATGTTGATAAGTTTGGTGTCCGGTTTAAAGACGGCACACTTTTGGAATATGACCAAAGTAGCGCAACGGGCGTATTAAAAATTAAAGGTAACGAACCTGCTCTCATCGTAAACGAGTCCGGTGTAACCATTGATAGCCCTAAATACACCGTCAATGCACCGACCATTTTACTCAATGGTCAAACCCATATTACCAAAGCGCTGACGGGGGATATGACAGCAACATTTACCGGACTCGTCGGGGCCGCAGGATATGGTAGTACAACGGGGGGTGCAGCCGTGATGAACAGCGGTGCCACCATGAAAGGCTCGGTGACCATCAATGGTGTCACAGTCGCCGTGATTAGCCATAAACACAATGACGCAGAAGGCAGACCAACGTCCACCGCAAACCAATAAATGACAAAACGCCCTCAGAGCGATTCTGAGGGCGCTTAATTTCTATCGGGTGTGAATGTTCAAATAATTTTATTCAAACTCATTCAAACCGGATTTCAAACGAATTCAAACGGGGTACGCATGACCTACTCACTCAAATTTGCAGGAAGCGGACGAAACACCGATTTGGTGGCCGATATCAAGCAGTCACTTTTTATGATTGTGTACACCGGCAAAGGCGAACGGATTTATATGCCGGATTACGCAGCGGATGCATTGGAGTACATTGATAAGCCTCAATGGGAAGTGCAAGGATTGAAAGTGTCCATTGCTGAATCGGTGGCTAAGTATGAGCCTCGAGTCAAACTCGACAGTATTGTGGTCACTCAAACCGATTTGCCACAGGGCATTATTGGCATTAAGCTTTCTTGCCAAATCCTCGCCACGGGGCAAAGTGACGTGTTCGATTTTACTAACGCTTAAGCCTGCCGAACGGAAATTATCCTCCAATAATCTCAGATACTGACTCCACTGATGAACAGGAGACAGTATCCAT
>NZ_JBFRVM010000324.1:0-1177 GCF_041475145.1 Vibrio sp. 10N.222.49.A3 | reverse complement strand
TGTCTAAAGAAAAATTTGAACGTACGAAACCGCACGTAAACGTTGGTACTATCGGCCACGTTGACCACGGTAAAACAACTCTAACTGCTGCTATCTGTACTACACTTGCAAAAGTGTACGGCGGTGTTGCTAAAGATTTCGCATCTATCGATAACGCTCCAGAAGAGCGCGAGCGCGGTATCACAATCGCAACTTCTCACGTTGAGTACGATACTCCTGAACGTCACTACGCACACGTAGACTGTCCTGGACACGCCGATTATGTTAAAAACATGATCACTGGTGCTGCTCAAATGGACGGCGGTATCCTAGTTGTTGCTGCTACAGATGGCCCTATGCCACAAACTCGTGAGCACATCCTACTTGGTCGTCAAGTTGGTATCCCTTACATCATCGTATTCATGAACAAATGTGACATGGTTGATGATGAAGAGCTACTTGAGCTAGTAGAAATGGAAGTTCGTGAACTTCTTTCTGAGTACGAGTACCCAGGAGACGACCTACCAGTAATTCAAGGTTCTGCACTTGGCGCTCTAAACGGCGAAAAGCAGTGGGAAGACAAGATCGTTGAGCTTGCAGAAGCACTAGATTCTTACATTCCACTTCCAGAGCGTGCTGTTGATCTACCGTTCCTACTTCCTATTGAAGATGTATTCTCAATCCAAGGTCGTGGTACTGTAGTTACTGGTCGTATCGAGCGCGGTATCCTACGTGTAGGTGACGAAGTAGAAATCGTTGGTATCAAAGAGACTACTCTTACTACTTGTACTGGTGTTGAAATGTTCCGTAAACTGCTTGACGAAGGTCGTGCAGGTGAGAACGTTGGTGCACTTCTACGTGGTACTAAGCGTGATGACGTTGAACGTGGCCAAGTACTTTCTGCTAAAGGTTCAATCAACCCACACACTAAGTTTGAGTCTGAAGTATACGTACTTTCTAAAGACGAAGGCGGCCGTCACACTCCTTTCTTCAAGGGTTACCGTCCACAGTTCTACTTCCGTACAACTGACGTAACAGGCGATATCACTCTACCTGAAGGCGTAGAAATGGTAATGCCAGGTGACAACGTTCAAATGACTGTTGAGCTAATCGCTCCAATCGCAATGGACGAAGGTCTACGTTTCGCAATCCGCGAAGGTGGCCGTACAGTTGGTGCTGGTGTTGTAGCTAAAATCTT
>NZ_JBFRVM010000323.1:0-1222 GCF_041475145.1 Vibrio sp. 10N.222.49.A3 | reverse complement strand
AAACCAAACTCAGCGATGTACTCTCTATGCTGCGCAAGCTGGTGTGCATTGGCAAGGTGAGTAAGGTGGATGCCGAGCTAAGGCGCGTCAAAGTGACCTTCCCAGGGCTGCGTTACCCTGAGTCAGATTGGTTGCCTGTGCTGGGGCTACGAAGTAAGAGCGTCAGTATTTCGTGTAACCTTGAGCCAGGTGAACAGGTGCTGTGCCTGTTCATCCCTAGCGGTTCAATGATGTCTGGTTTTGTGCTTGGATCGATGGCGAACAAATCAGCAAAGCCCTATATCGCGAATGTCGATAAGTTTGGTGTCCGATTTAAAGACGGCACGCTTTTGGAGTATGACCAAAGTAGTGCCACGGGTGTATTAAAAATCAAAGGTAGTGAACCTGCTCTCATCGTAAACGAGTCCGGTGTAACCATTGATAGCCCTAAATACACCGTCAATGCGCCGACCATTTTACTCAATGGTCAAACCCATATTACCAAAGCGCTGACGGGGGATATGACAGCAACATTTACCGGACTCGTCGGGGCCGCAGGATATGGCAGTACAACGGGGGGCGCAGCCGTGATGAGCAGCGGTGCCACCATGAAAGGGTCAGTGACCATCAATGGTGTTACGGTCGCCGTGGTTAGCCATAAACACAATGACGCAGAAGGCAGACCAACGTCCACCGCAAATCAATAAATGACAAAACGCCCTCAGAGCGATTCTGAGGGCGCTTAATTTCTATCTGGTGTGAATGTTCAAATAATTTTATTCAAACTCATTCAAACCGGATTTCAAACGAATTCAAACGGGGTACGCATGACCTACTCACTCAAATTTGCAGGAAGCGGACGAAACACCGATTTAGTGGCCGATATCAAGCAGTCACTTTTTATGATTGTGTACACAGGCAAAGGTGAACGTATTTATATGCCGGATTACGCCGCGGATGCCTTAGAGTACATTGATAAGCCTCAATGGGAAGTGCAAGGGTTGAAAGTATCTATTGCTGAATCGGTGGCTAAGTATGAGCCTCGAGTCAAACTCGACAGTATTGTGGTGACTCAAACCGATTTGCCACAGGGCATTATTGGCATTAAGCTTTCTTGCCAAATCCTCGCCACGGGGCAAAGTGACGTGTTCGATTTTACCAACGCTTAAGCCTGCCGAACGGAAATTACCCCTCCAATAATCTCAGATACTGACTCGACTGATTAACAGGAGACAGTATCCAT
>NZ_JBFRVM010000322.1:0-2019 GCF_041475145.1 Vibrio sp. 10N.222.49.A3 | reverse complement strand
GAGGCCTTAGTTTTATCTATAGAATGATTACATCCACCCTTTAACGACTACAGCGCCCTACTTCACTGACTCCACCGCTTTCATCAATGTTGTGTTGAACTGGTCTGGTTGCTCTAGCATTGTGCAGGGAATAGCTTCAACATCAATACTCTTATATGTGCTAGGCATAAGCCGTTCTGACACGTTTCTGCTTCATTATTGGCTAGACTTTTTACACCTTAACACCCGGTTCATGGGTCTTTGCGATACCAAAAGTTAACGATTCTTCCCATGCTGTTAGTCCCCGAGATGTAATACGGAGTGAAAGTCATGACTTGGCATTTACATAAACCAACCAACATCACATTACAGTGACGAAAAAACCGTTACATAGAGCCTTAGTTGCGATAGCATGGTATCAAGTAGAGCTTACAACTCATGCCTACAACGATTTTTACGTCAGGAGTTTATATGTTAGTAAGATTTAGAGTATCTAACTACAAGTCAATCAACAACGAAGTAACGTTGAACCTTACCCCCTCTACGAAAGTTAGACGACACTCACATCATGTAGGTCACAAGAGTACTAATTATCCCGCACTTCGTGGGGCGCTAATCTACGGTGCAAATGCTTCTGGCAAATCAAGTATTTGTGACGCTATGGATGTAGCATCTGCTCTTATACAAGATGAATTGATAGATATCACACCGTTTGATTCGAAGCTAGCGACTAAGTTTGAATATGAGTTCACTACTGATGAACAAACATACGCTTATGGGTTTGAATATTTTTCAGGCGAAATAATTGAAGAATGGCTTTATTTAATAACAGATGAAGATAACGAGAAAGTTATATTCTGTTACGGGAAAGATACAGATAACAAGCTTAGCGTAGGCGACTTTATAGTATCTTCTTTGGATGACGAAAGTAATTTATATTTAAAATTCCTCTTCCGTTCAAGAGATACAAAGCGCTTATTCATGCCTCAAACAATAAGAAACAAAGATGAAGATTTGACAGATTTTACAGACAAACTTAAGCCTGTTATTTATTGGTTTATGGCAAAATTTGAATTTATCACTCCTGACGCAGCATATATGCAGTTTGAAGATGACTTATTATCTTTTAAAGAATGTGAAAAGTTCTACTCTACATTTCTTAGAGCATTTGATACAGGCATTTCAGAAATTAAGTTATCACAGCATACTTTTGACGACCTTACAGAAGCCCTTCAGATTAAAATAAACCAAATTATTGAAGAGAACCACGATAATCTAGGTGGCGAATGGGGGTTTGTGCTAAACACTCCATTCGGTAGAGTAAACGTCACTGTAAATAAAGAAAATAAAATAGAACAGATTTACGAAGTAGTCTATAAAAATAGTTGCAAAGATGCTCTTAAGAAATTTTTCAAATACCACGAGTTGTCTGATGGCACTAGACGGCTCATCGATATAATACCAGCACTCTATAAAGCTATTCATCATGAAAAGGTATTTGTAATCGATGAAATAGACAGAAGTATACATCCTATAATTATTAAAATCATACTGGAGTACTTCTTCCATAGTAATGTAAAACCAAATGGTCAATTGATTGTTACTACTCATGATACAGGCGTGATGGAACAAGAATTCCTTCGGAAAGACGAGATTTGGTTTGTGCAGAAAGAACATGATGGAAGTTCACTATTATACGCACTAGACGAGTATTCAAATGATTTGCGAAATGATAAGTCAATAATAAAAGATTACTTAAATGGACGCTATGGTGCAGTAGTCAACTATAAGAAAGCAAAAAGTATTGTAGAGGAACTGTTATCTAATGGGTAGAATAAAGACCTCAAGAGAAAGAAAATCAGAACAATACAACCTAACAAAAGTTGTTATCGCACCAGAGGGAGTGTCAACTGAAGTTGACTACTTTAAAGGTATTGAGGAATATTTCAACTCGTATAAGGGCAATTTAAGTAAACGCTTTGAACAATTAATTGATTTATGCGTTATTAAACGAGGGGAGATTTGATCTGCTCCAGTCAG
>NZ_JBFRVM010000321.1:0-373 GCF_041475145.1 Vibrio sp. 10N.222.49.A3 | reverse complement strand
TCATCATCGAACTGTTGATTAGAAAAAGCAAAGAACGCCCCTGCCTCATTAAAAGCCTGAGTTTGTTTGTCTTGAATATAGTGTGAGAGATATTTCATCTTTTAAGTCTCCATTTTATAATTAAGGGGATGATCCACTCTTTTATGTTTCGATGTATTGATGGTTGTTTGTCACCCATCCTATGACTACAGCACGACTATTCAGCCCTACCTTATTTGTTTCAGTAATCACATGACCTCTCGCGATGCCTTGCCCCCAGTACGGCTTATTGAGTTCTGTTTCTGGGAACAAAACCGTCAGTTCTAGCCAAACACTGGAATGCCTGGCTCTTGCTTTTACATGAGCGGCAATCACGACAATATTTTCCACAGAT
>NZ_JBFRVM010000320.1:0-330 GCF_041475145.1 Vibrio sp. 10N.222.49.A3 | reverse complement strand
AAGTGTTTGGGGTGATCTTTCTTGATAGTCAGCATCGAGTTTTACGCACTAAAGAGATGTTTAACGGCACCATTGACGCCGCCTCCGTTTACCCGCGTGAAGTGGTTAAAGAGTCACTGGCCACAAACGCAAGTGCAGTCATTTTTTATCATAACCATCCCAGCGGTGATGCCACACCCAGTCAAGCCGATCGACGTATTACTCGACGACTGACCGATGCGTTAGCCTTGGTTGATATTCGAGTACTCGATCACTTTGTGGTGTCTTTTGAAGATGTGGTGTCGTTTGCGGAGCGTGGTTGGATATAACCATTAGTGAAAAATGTCTCTC
>NZ_JBFRVM010000319.1:0-416 GCF_041475145.1 Vibrio sp. 10N.222.49.A3 | reverse complement strand
GCGAAGTGTTTGGGGTGATATTTCTTGATAGTCAGCATCGGGTTTTACGCACAAAAGAGATGTTTAACGGCACCATTGACGCCGCATCCGTTTACCCTCGTGAAGTGGTCAAAGAGTCACTGGCCACAAACGCAAGTGCAGTCATTTTTTATCATAACCATCCCAGCGGTGATGCCACACCCAGCCAAGCCGATCGACGTATTACTCGACGACTGACTGACGTGTTAGCCTTGGTTGATATTCGAGTACTCGATCACTTCGTGGTGTCTTTTGAAGATGTGGTGTCGTTTGCGGAGCGTGGTTGGATATAACCATTAGTTAGTGAAAAATGTCTCTCATTCACGCCTATTCTGGCGTGAATGACTTCGGTAACGTAATGCAGTAAACTAAAGACAATTAAATAAGGTTTCTATTAT
>NZ_JBFRVM010000318.1:0-328 GCF_041475145.1 Vibrio sp. 10N.222.49.A3 | reverse complement strand
AGTGTCGTCCACCCGACATTTCTGAGGTAGAATGTACCACGGGTAAAAATTCAGCCTGTGAAGGTTTTGGACAATTATCATTTGAAGAAAATGCTCTAATCGCTGTTATCACCAAGCGACTTTGTCGTTTTTAAGAGCAAAAACGCCTCACGTCTGAGGCGTTTCACAGTTAATATATAAACTGAGGATTTATTTGAGTTTTATATGTTTGTTGGTCTATCAGTAATTCTTCACCTTAAATGTAAGGCTGAGTATTGTTGGCATTTTGAACGTCTTATTTTTGTGATAATTGCGGGGACCCCCCCCCCTTTTTTTTATTTAGCAATTC
>NZ_JBFRVM010000317.1:0-666 GCF_041475145.1 Vibrio sp. 10N.222.49.A3 | reverse complement strand
CTTCGCTGCTTTTCGGGCAATAAAAAAAGCACCCTCCAAAAGTATGAAGAGTGCCCTTCTCCCTGCGGGGCTAAAAGACGAGTTAACGTTTGACTATACGGGTAAAGGAAAAACTTCAAACGTGATCAGAGACGACTCAATATCTGTATCAAATTTGCAAAACCATTGCTTTTCACGAAGATGCTCTTGAACCTTACCCGCAACAATATTGGTTAAGCCTTGAGGTGCAGAGTCCATGGTCCAATCAAACTTAAAATAACCATCCTCTTCAATATTCTCACCTATATAATTAAGAATTTCATTTTTTTCTTTTTCTAATAACGTGTTGTTCTGCAGTACAAAATCCAAACCTGAAATCATAAAACATCCTCTACTTGTGTAAGTTCAAGATAATACCACATGACACACGCTGCATAAAAACAATGTGTACGCATTATGCAAATTATGTTACGGGTTAACTTCTAACAACGATTTTCCTAACGAGCATCAAAAAGGCCGGACAAGCCGACCTCCTCATTGAGCATGTTACTCACCCACGTTCTTATTCAGTTAAGCAAAGCGAACCACTCAACATAATTTAGACCCATAATACGCACTAAGGCGTGTAGGCCCCAGATAGTAATGTCACTTTTGAGCCAGATTAAAATGTTGATCTGCTCCAGTTAG
>NZ_JBFRVM010000316.1:0-768 GCF_041475145.1 Vibrio sp. 10N.222.49.A3 | reverse complement strand
AGCGGCTTCGTTCAACAAAGCATTTAAGAGTGATTCGCAACGCTTGGCGTTTTCGCTTCGCTCAAGTATAGCCAAGCGTCGCTCACACCTTAATGCGGCGTTAGCAGCTAGGAGGTTTCCTTGAGTTTAGAAGAAAAAGTTAATTTAATTAATGAAGGTGTCAGTCTTAGCAACATAAGTTACATCATTGTTTTTATAGTGACGGTTGTATCTGGTTTTATTGGGGCATTTTGCTCATCTTATGCAAAAACAAAGGGTAAACACTTAGCCACTAAAGAAGATATTGATAAGCTTTATGTTCAGACACAAAAGTTAACTCGGGCAACAGAATTAGTTAAACAACAAGTTGCGAACGATTCGCGAATAGAAAGTAAAAAATGGGAAATTAAGCTTGATATATACAAAGAAATCTTAGAAGCACTATCAACATGGCGGACGATTATCGACCAAATGGTTCGAGATTTATTTAATAACGACGGCTCCATCAAAGATACCGTTAAGATAGATATAGTTAACGAACGCGTTAGTCGCATGTCTCAGGTTTTTGAAAATATAGCTAAGATTGAAGCAATGTCTGAATTGGTACTAAATACTGATCAGGTTAACAAAGTGAGGGCTATCCGACAGGAAGCAAACTTAGGCACTGAGGTTGATGACATCAAGGAGTCTTTCGAACGTGCGATAAAAAATATAAAAGAACTAGAAGCGGAAATAGGTTTGCAAGCTAAGGAAGAACTGTTTGGCAACGCTGCTAACTAATAAGGATTA
>NZ_JBFRVM010000315.1:0-1466 GCF_041475145.1 Vibrio sp. 10N.222.49.A3 | reverse complement strand
TAATTTACCTATTGAAAGAAATTCAACTGGAACTTCCGTTCTTCAACGGTATCCAGTCTGTACTTTGTAGTATTGAAGAGCGGAGTTACGCTGCTTCTATCTAAAAACATCAGAAACAATAAAGCTTGAGAAGTACAATATCCTCTCATCATTTTTTGCTTTGAACACATTATTCATCATCGGTAAATCTATCTAATTTCTATTTAGACCGTCAACCTCCTTCGGTAATCACACCACTCCCAAAAAGTGAACACTAAGGCGATCTTTTCCCAGAGCACACCCAGAGCACAGTCCCAATGCATGGCGGCATAACACGTCTCTGGACAATTCCGTGTTATATGTATTGTTAAATTAGCATTTAACGGATTACTTTAGGTACAGCAAAACCCCTAATAGTGGTCAAATTCACTTAGCCACTACAGAACAAAAAATATATTGATACAGTGCATTTACTAGGGGAGCATTCAACAACCTCTGCTCTAACGATGAAGAGGTGGACACTTCACTGCAAAGTTTTCGCATACTCGCGCATAACTCTGGCATTGTCCGCGTACTCTTCATTACCACATGGTTCACCGTTGTTGCTGATCAGAGGGCTTGAATAAGCAGGGACAACCTTTTCAGAATAACTCATGACTGTCCCGTAGTTAGAACAATGAAAAGCTCCAGAATAAGGTTTTACTTTACTTCTATTTGCAGCAAAGACCTGTTCCATGATCCAAAAGTCTCCACTTTCAGAGTTAGGCCGTTCATGCATTGCCCACCCTAAATGTCCTAGCTCATGTTCTAGCACGGTAATCGGGAAGTCCTCCGCAAGCAGTACAAAGCTGTCGTTCAAGTTAACCATTGTCATCCCATTAATCTCCTCTTCGATGACCAATGGATGATTATCACTTAAAACCAAAACGTACTGCTCTTTTGGAGCGTCTAAAAACGAGTTTACCTTCGAAGAACTGATTGCTTGTTTTAGGTCTGAATGCACAGAGGAGATAGACATACTGTCATGAGATATTGATACAGAATGGCTATCCTTGAACACACGAGTTATAGGGATGCATGAGTTAGACAGTATCGTATTAGACATCTTTACCGCTTCTTGCAATCTGCCTTTTAACTCTTCCTTGTTACCAATCTGATTATCAATATAAAAGGTGACATTGGAATTAACGCTTCTTTCTTCTTCGCACTCCGGGAAAGTAAAATTTGGTTTCGTATTTCTTTGGCTGTGCATAATTATAATTACGATCACAATAGAAGCGAGAGTTAAATTTCTTTTAGTCTTTTTCATGAATCCCTCGGTCGCTATTGAGCGTTAAGTCATTAAATGTTTTAAAAAGAATAAACCCGATACTAACAATAGGGAATAATTACCACCACTAATTATTTATCGGTCACTACGGTGATATAGGCGACCTTAATGATTAAATTATGTAATTAGCTTTTTTTGCTTCTTGCATGGCCAATGC
>NZ_JBFRVM010000314.1:0-376 GCF_041475145.1 Vibrio sp. 10N.222.49.A3 | reverse complement strand
CGGTCACGTTCCGCTATAAGGAGAGCCAGACCAACGCATGGCGAACGCGCACCTTACCGACTCTCAAGTTCTTGCTGCTCATTTTGCAACACGTGCTCCCCAAAGGGTTACAGCGAGTTCGAGATTACGGCTTTTTACGTGGTCAAGCACACGCCTTAAGAGTGCGTATTCAGCTGTTGCTGTTGAACTTGGTCTATAGGATGCCGCCAGTACCAGCACCGATAAGGAGTAAAGCGATACGAGTATGCCCTTGCTGTGCACATGAGATGGCGTGCGTTGGAGTAAGCCGACCCATGTAGCCGAAAGGCATTTGATAATAAGGAGAATGGCATTGACGAAATCAGAGGAGATGTGACGACGAAAGAAACGAAAAACA
>NZ_JBFRVM010000313.1:0-385 GCF_041475145.1 Vibrio sp. 10N.222.49.A3 | reverse complement strand
ATTCAGCTGTTGCTGTTGAACCTACTCTATATGATGCCGCCAGTGACAGCACCGATAAGGAGCAAAGCGATACGAGTATGCCCTTGCTGTGCACATGAAATGGCATGTGTTGGAGTAAGCCGACCCACCTAGCCGAAAGGCATTGGATAATAAGGAGAATGGCATTGACGAAAACAGAGGAGATGTGACAACGAAAGAAACGAAAAACAGCTAACTGGTTGATAAGATTGCTATCGCAACCTTATCTTGACCTCGCTCGCCTTGAGAAAAGCCTCAAAGCGATGTGCCCTTCAAGTTCAATCGTACAATTTACTTAATAAAGTGGCTTCGGGCTTGTTCAACACTTGGGATTTAGTGTTGGCTACGCAACACCTTAATCCTTATT
>NZ_JBFRVM010000312.1:0-1175 GCF_041475145.1 Vibrio sp. 10N.222.49.A3 | reverse complement strand
TCTTCAGAGCGATTTATAGAAAAAAAATCAGCATGTCCATTTGAAGCAAGAACCGCACAATGATACCCATTGTTCATACTTTGTGAATTTTGACGTAACTGATTAATACTATGAGCAAGCTCAGCTTTGAACTCAGAAAAACTTAATGCCGTGACTTTGGCTCTGTCGAAAAGAGCATGAAGTAATTGAACCTGTTCGATATTTCTCAGGTAAGCGACTTTACGTTCACGAGTTAGGAGAGAGAATTTAAACTCTTTGGGATAGCCACTGCTATGCAGTGAAATTGGGGTAGCGATGCGTGTGTAGTATACGCTATTTGGAAGTCTCAATAAGTACATCTGCGCAAGATGATTTTCGAGGTTTTAGACAAGAAAAACCGCTTTAAAAACAGCAGTTTAATCTTTAAGGGTAGTGGAAGAATAGGAATTTGAAAATTATCTCCAGCATTCCCATTAAAAATAACCTATTGCTATTAGCTAGTTATACTATTGGGTGTGTGTACACCTACGAAAAAGATAACCACCTGCCGAAGTAGGTGGTTATAGGTTTGAAGCTCAATAATTCATACGTTAAACGTTAAGGAACTGAGACGCAGGACGCGTACAACTCCCCTTCTCCCATACTAGCCCCTTCGTTGCCATTCTTGAGGCTTACATTTATAAAACCAGGTCCACGACTTGTACTTGACCAGTAACTGCTCCTGACTGGCCAGCCGCGCGCGTTGAACATATTGCCGTATATCTTGAAGAGCTCTAACTTTAACTCATTTTTTGTTGCCAAACGCCAGTTGGTGCGTCCTGCTAAACCCTGGTTACTATATGTGGCACATAATCTAGATGCATTCTCCCAGGTGAACCAAAAGAAATCTCCAGCAGGCCCAGAAGTTCCAATTTCTTGCGTAAAACCATTATTGACACTTCCTCCTAGGCTATGAAGAGCGATTTTTGATGGTGAATTGGTAAACAACTTCCCACTCCCAGTATCGAATATATCAATACATGAAGCACCAGTGATCGTACATGTATATACATCCACGCTCACTGTGTTGCTGGTGACGCCATCTTTAGTGGCGGTTATCGTTGTTTGGCCGACGTTGACGCCAGACAGGAAGCCAGTCGGCGTTACTGTCGCGGTACTCAGATCATCCGACGTCCAGGTGACGGAATCGCTCACAT
>NZ_JBFRVM010000311.1:0-280 GCF_041475145.1 Vibrio sp. 10N.222.49.A3 | reverse complement strand
CTCACATCGGAGGAAGTGGTATCACTGTAGGTTGCGGTTGCCATTAGTGGTGTCAGTTGACCTTTTGCCACAGAAACCGAAGGCGGTGTGACCGCAATCGCGGTGATGACCGCCGCGCTGACCTCCACGCTCACTGTGTTACTGGTGACGCCATCTTTAATGGCGGTTATCATTGTTTGGCCGACGTTGACGCCAGACAGGAAGCCAGTCGGCGTTACTGTCGCGGTACTCAGATCATCCGACGTCCAAGTGACGGAATCGCTCACATCGGAGGAAGTGG
>NZ_JBFRVM010000310.1:0-229 GCF_041475145.1 Vibrio sp. 10N.222.49.A3 | reverse complement strand
CTTGAATGAGTTTGAAGAGATACTTTTAGATTAGCTTTCCGAATTATTTTGCCTTCAGTTTTTTAAAAACTGAAAGTAAAAGCAAAATTTGCTTGGCGACCATAGCATTGTGGACCCACCTGATTCCATGCCGAACTCAGAAGTGAAACACAATAGCGCCGATGGTAGTGTGGGGCTTCCCCATGTGAGAGTAGGACATCGCCAGGCTTTAATTTCGACTTTGTCTATT
>NZ_JBFRVM010000309.1:0-255 GCF_041475145.1 Vibrio sp. 10N.222.49.A3 | reverse complement strand
GTTACCGAAGTAACTGTTATTACGCTCTTTCGAAAAAGAACCAATAACGTTTTGATATTCATCAACGAGTGCCCACACAGATTGATAGGTTTAAATTGTTAAAGAGCGTGTCCTCTAAAAAGAGAACGCTTTCAGTGCCTTAGCACTTAAGCAGGACGCGTATAATACGCTTTCCACTTTGAAAGTCAACATAAAATACTAAGAAAACTTAGAACCCTATGGTGACTTGTCTATTTAATAGACAAAGTCGAAATT
>NZ_JBFRVM010000308.1:1034-3990 GCF_041475145.1 Vibrio sp. 10N.222.49.A3 | reverse complement strand
TGCTGGTGCGGATCACAATGATGGTATACGCTGAACACACTGATGATGTAGGTGCCATTCGCAAACTGGCTAAACAAGGTTATTATCCAGCTATTGAGTCCACTTATGATGTCTATGGTGATAGTCAACATGAGGAGTTGCTTGCATATAATGGTCATGAAGGAGCTATTCTTCATCTCATGGAAAAATACGAACGAACATCAAAAGAAGACGAACAATATAGGCTCGTTTTTTTAAATGAATTAGCCAACCTTTATGGTTATTACCCGAGCCAATCTATTGCTGACAAGGATGAAGATTATGGGCCCGCCTTCGTGATTTATGAAGGAATATCTCTTCCTAAGATAAATGATGAATTGAAGGAAAAAGCTAAAACTGAAGCTCGGATTGTTTTCAACCAGCATAAACACTAACCAATAGTAAAAGTAGCACTCCACATTTATACGGGTGCTACTTTATAGGTCTAAGATCTACTTAAAATTTCCGCATTTTAACTATTATATCTAAGGCGCTTTTGTCCCGTAGCGAAAGACCGCGGACGAACCAACACTATTTCAACGAAAAAAGAAAACCACTGCTAGTTCTTCAACATCAGGTGTGAATGAAATTGAGTAATTCACCTCTAAAATGATCGCTTACAGGGCAAAAAACTTTGCCCTTACATTGAAAACTATGACTGTATGGGCATAGCATAGGCAAGTTCATGAACTAATTGTCTAAACAACGATTCTTTGCCCTCTGGGATAATTAACTGGTCTTTTCCTACGCGTTGGCACAATTTCTGTAATTTAGGTGCTGACGCTATGTTCTTTGCTATCGACTCGGTATCGCATTTCAAAAGTAAAAAACGCCCCTCTAATCGTACTGCATTCTTATTGCTCTCTAACGTTTTGAAGAGGTGCTCAATTTGAGTCGGGAAATATGGTTGTTCATCTCTTTCAGATAGGAAAGATTGTATTTCTTCTAAGTCACCACCATTTTCGAGGTGTGAGAGTATCTTGCTTGTGCATAGCTGCCAGACTTGGTCGGTAGCTTCATCCGCATAATTAGTAAGAAATACTCGCTCACTTGTAGTGGGTGGCTGCATAAACTGAACACGATACTTCGGCAATAATGCGATCGATGTTTTCGTTGATTCGGATACATCGATGTAGGTATCAACCACTCCAAGCACATAGGCTCCGAGCTTTGTAAGCCTGATATATTTTAAACCATCATAAATGGACAAATAATCTAGGTCATATTGCCCCCAACGGTCATAGTAATTATCTTGAGCGCCCTCCGGCGTTACGTAAGCTATGTCGACGATCCCTAGAGTCGCGAAATACTCCATAATTAAACAGCGAGAGTAAGCATTAGTAAGAAAGGTACCGTCATGAATGCGGCCATACGTGGAATCACCAATATACAAGCTATAGGGTTCAAACGTAATATTAAAGAATTGCCCCTCAACCGCCATTAATCTCAGATAGTCATCAAAAGAGACCCATTCTTCAGGTGGGCAAGATCGCAATGTTTCTATACAAGCATCCCTGCGGCTCAGAACATTGGTAAAATATTTCTGACCTTTTCCTTTTTGCCCTTTAATCTGATTGATACGTGAGAACTCGTCAAATTTGCTTCGATCTTTCCAGTCCAAGAAAAGCTGTTTAATGACGTCACAATGTCGTTGTTGAAGAGCGGCTTTTTTTAGGTTGATTTGCAATTCGCCCTTTGTCTCTTTGAACCATAGAGCAGCTCTTAGAATTTGAATCCAACCAAAAGCCTTTATACTTTTCGCTGATTCGTCATCAAGTGATGTTACCTTTTGATACGGTTCATTGAGTTGGTTGCACAGTTGGTTGAGCAATGTTTTAGAAGGCAGCCCAGTTTTCGGACTGACTTTTAACTTCTTAACCTTAATAGTGTTAAGAAGAACGTTAAGCTCCGCTTCCGTGTATTGTGGGGTTTCTGACGTTTCAATCTCGTCACCATCGACAATTGCCGTTGGCACAGAGAAATGTGGTGGCAATGGAACATGAGGTTTCAAAAAAGCTAATAGGTCATTAGGTATTCTGCGTGAAGATCCGTAACGGCGGTCAGGATAAAAGAACGGAGATAAAGCTTTGTCACCGTTATCTTTATCTCGACTTCGATACAACGACCAGTCTTCTGTACTAGGTGGTTCTTTTTGATATTTTGACCAGAATACGAAACCGTCCATATAACCTGCTTGATTGTGAACGGCCTCTTGCAAAGCAAGCTTCTGAACCTCTGAGAGGTGGTTCCAAATTAGCTGTAGGTTGTCTGGGTTCATCAATGCATTAAAGAGTACACTTGCAACTTCTGCTTTGCGACTGGGGATAGCACAAGAAAAGGGTAATGACTTGATACGAAACTTCAGGTCATCGACGGTGCTGTAATCAATAAGGTTTTGAAAATTATCCATGCTGTTACTAGCTCTCTTGATATCTTCAGGAGATTTTATACTACCCCCCTTAGCTCTTCTTCCTTATTTTCGAAAAAGCGTACTTTGCATGGCTTAAATAAATGCAAATTCAATGGAAAGTGTGATTTTGCTAAGGCACTTTTGTCCCGAAGCGACCTTACCAACATAAAAAGTCATTTTTACTGCATGAGTCTTGTTATCGTCACATGAGCAGGGGTTGGGTAAATTCCAGTTGTCTACGAACGCGCATGTTGATAGCCGAATATAATAATGGGCAATAATAGGATAAGCCACTCCCAAAAAGTGGCTTTATAGGGATTCAAGATAACTACCAACTCAAAAAATCCAACTCAGCTCTAATATCACTTATCTGCTCATCCGTTAATTCTGGCAAGATGTTGAACTCCCCTTTTATTGCCTTTGGTTCGGGGTTAGGTTTGTCTGCCTTCAATGCCTTTGTGGTACGTTTTCGTTTTCTGGGCTGTACTTCTTTAGGCTCGACTAATATTCCCGTTATTACCGCCCCCA
>NZ_JBFRVM010000308.1:0-278 GCF_041475145.1 Vibrio sp. 10N.222.49.A3 | reverse complement strand
TACTGCCTCTGTCACATGGTGCTCACTGACATGCATATAACGAAGTGTTGAAGAGATACGTTTATGACCAAGGAGCTTAGCGACCATCGGGAGCGGATAACCGTCCAGCACCGCATAACTGGCAAAAGTATGACGTAAGTCATGAATACGTACATCTGCAATATCGGCTAACACCCGTACTCTTTGCCATACCATCCCAACCTTAGTAGGCCGACTCACATAACAGCGAAGAGGTGAAAAAACATCATTACCATTAGAGTCAAAAAACTGTTTCCCTA
>NZ_JBFRVM010000307.1:0-515 GCF_041475145.1 Vibrio sp. 10N.222.49.A3 | reverse complement strand
CCCCCGTTCGATAAATCGAGTTACGATGCGCAGTATCGCTGTAAGCGTAAGGCTCGCAAACTGGATTTGATTGAATTGTATCAACGCGTCATTGAAGAAGAGAACGCGCGGAACCCTAAGACGCCTTTTGAGATCGGATTTAAGTCTCGCCGGTTGCTCCGAAGCGGTAAGGTAGAAACCCTGCCGCCAGAATACGCGCGGATCTTAAAAGGGTGTGAAGAATTTATTACCAACCCCAATCGTTTCCCGTCACTCAATGCATGGGGCGGTGAAGCGGTGAATAATGTCCAATGTCGCACCTTAATTGCGAAAGTATTAGCGTGCACTCTGCCGAACACAGACCTCATTGGCGGGCGCATCGGTTTGCCCACCGAAGCGGGATTGAAAACCATCAGCTACGACCAGCTTCAAGAAGATTATGCGTTGCGCTTTGGAGAGTTTATTTCGCCGAAGTCCTTTGCTAAAGCGGTGAAGTATCTAAAGCGTGCCAGCTATTTTCACAGTGAGCGGATCAA
>NZ_JBFRVM010000306.1:2588-2788 GCF_041475145.1 Vibrio sp. 10N.222.49.A3 | reverse complement strand
TGTCAACGCCAGTTTAAAATTGACCCACTTATCGACGTTATCGCCGAAGTAAAACTGACCCACCCACGTAATTAACTTCTACTTTCAGATAGATTTTCTAGAACCGTAGGTATGGTTCCAGCCGCCTTCTTTCCTCGTAATCGGTAGCTTTCTCCGCTGATTTGTACGATGTGAGAGTGATGAAGAAGCCTATCCAGTAA
>NZ_JBFRVM010000306.1:0-1784 GCF_041475145.1 Vibrio sp. 10N.222.49.A3 | reverse complement strand
GTAATGCCGCCGTTAGTGTCGTATCGTCAGCGAACGCATTTGACCATTGAGAGAACGGCAAGTTACTGGTTACGATAATGCTGCCTTGCTCGTATCGTTTAGCGATGACATTGAAGAACAAGTTCGCTTCTTCTCTGCCGAACGGTAGATATCCGATTTCATCGACGATAAGGAGCTTTGGCGCAAGAACGCTTCGCCTTAAGTAGCTTTCAAGTTTGCCCTGAGCTTTTGCCGTAGACAGTTGAAGCATTAAGTCAGCAGCCGTGATGAACCGTGTCTTTAAGCCTTTTTGTACCGCTATTTGACCAAGGCTAACAGCAAGATGGCTCTTACCAACACCACTTGGACCAAGTAGTACTACGTTTTCTTTTCGCTCGACGAACGCCAACCCTGTTAGCTCCTTGAGCTGTTTCCGTGGGGCACCTGTTGCGAACTTGAAGTCATAGTCATCGAACGTTTTCTCCATAGGGAAGCTGGCGAACTTAGTCAGCGTTGCTCTTGTGCGTTCAGCTCTCGCTTCAAGCTCAGCGCTTAGAAGTGATTCTAAGTAATCGGCTAGACTCAACTCTTGAGTGTTAGCGACTTCTGCCAACCTCGGCCATTCCTGACCCATGGCTTGTAACTTCAGCGTTGCGCACGCAGCTTCGATGCGATTCATTTGAAGGTTCATACTCGCACCTCCAACAACGTGTCATACATTGATAGTGGATGTTGGAAGCTCTCAACTGGCATGACATTATCACCCATTGTTAACGGAGCTATCGGGCGTGTCGGCGACGGGAGAGGTTGAAGTGTAAAACGTTCTTTCTCTAGAAGAACTTGAGGCTTTGTACCTGTTGTGCCGTGTATCCTCTGGTGAGCGACGGTTTCTAACCACGAGCCGATATGCCCATTAAGGACATCGGCTGTGATTTTCAGACCGTGTTGTTTAAGTGTCGCAGCAAGCGGAGTGACGAAGCTACTTTTCAAGTAAGAGTTAAATCGCTCCACTTTCCCTTTGGTCTTTGCGCGATACGGACGGCAAGCTCTTGGTTTGAAATTGTACTTCTTGGCGGCAGTGAGCAGCATAGCGTTCCATCGATGCTCGCCTTCACCGTATGCATCTCTCTCTATCATGATGGCTTTCGCATTATCGAACAGAACCTCTTTGGGTACGCCACCGAAGTATTCAAATGCTTCTTCAAGACCATCAACCCAGTCTTCTTGGCGCTCCCGCTCACAAAAGCGAACGAACGTCGCTCTGCTATAACCAAGCGTAGCAACAAAGGCTTTAACCCGTATGCCGTAATGCGTAATGGTCGTGAAGTCGACTTGCATTTGCTCACCAGGTTGTGTTTCGAATCGAACCACAGGGTCGGCAGGCGTGCTAGGTTTGTATTGTTTGATGTGCTTTTTGAGCATCGTTATGCCGCCTTCGTAACCGAAGGATTTTATCTCACGCAGTAAGACTGTTGCTGGTATCCAATAAGGCCTTGCAGCTTCAATGCGGGTGTGCAAGTAGTCGTGGTAAGGCTGTAATTTTGTTGGTCGAGACTGTCGTTCGGGATACACAGGCTCTTTACTTCTGTTTCGAAGATAAGTGCGAACGGTATTTCTAGAGATACCTAAATCTCGCGCAATGCGGCGGATGCTGTGCCCTTGCTGATGTAAAACGTGTATTTCCACTAGTTGCTCCTGATTGATCATAATCCGCCGCTTTGTCCATGTTACGAACGGATAGTTTGCCTCAGGTGGGTCAATTTTAAATCGACGTTAGTGGGTCATTTTTACATCGGCGCTGACAC
>NZ_JBFRVM010000305.1:0-222 GCF_041475145.1 Vibrio sp. 10N.222.49.A3 | reverse complement strand
TGATTAGGTTTAGAAAAGTAAAGAGACGAAGAACTCCCAAGTTCTTCAATATCCAGTGTCCCGTTCGTCTAGAGGCCTAGGACACCGCCCTTTCACGGCGGTAACAGGGGTTCGACTCCCCTACGGGATACCATCTTTAAGCATTCTTATAAGCAAAAAGCTGATGAGAATGTTTAAAAATGATTACTTCATTATGAAGTAATTTGCTCTTTAACAATTTGG
>NZ_JBFRVM010000304.1:0-4825 GCF_041475145.1 Vibrio sp. 10N.222.49.A3 | reverse complement strand
CTTCTGGTGCAGATCATGTCACCTTAGCACTGGTTGCTGACTACATTTCATGTACCAGCTTCGGTTACTAAGGACTACTGAGATGTTGATTGCCATGAGTGAAAAAGAAATTAGTCGATTCAAAGTTATTCAAGACGTCTGTGAACATCGTTTGCGTCGTACTGATGCGGCAGAGATACTTTCGTTAAGTGAGCGTCAAGTTCAAAGGTTAATGAACAAACTACGTAAACATGGTGCGGCTAGTTTAACCCATGCTTCTAGAGGTAAACCCAGTAATCGACGTTATTCTGACGAATATCGCAAAGAGATTCTTTCGACTATCCATAAACACTATTCTGATTTCTCGCCCACATTTGCACGTGAAAAGATCATAGAAAATCATAATTTAGCTATCTCGTTAGAGACACTTCGCCAATGGATGATTGCCGATAACCTTTGGATCCCACACTCACAACGAAAACCTCGGATCTATCAGCCTCGTTACCGTCGTGATTGCTTGGGTGAACTTATTCAAATTGACGGCTCCCATCATGACTGGTTTGAAAGCCGCAGCGACAAATGCTGCCTATTGGTGTTCATTGACGATGCGACTGGCCGCTTGATGAACCTAAGATTCAGCGAAACGGAATCCGCGTTTGACTACATGTTGGCGACGCGTGAATACCTCAATGAGCACGGTAAACCCATCGCATTTTACAGCGACAAACACTCCATATTTAGAGTGAATCAGGAGAAACACAAACAAGTTGGCCAAACCCAATACGGGCGCGTGCTGAAAGAGCTGGCGATAGAACTCATTTGTGCCAACAGCTCCCAAGCCAAAGGCCGTGTTGAGCGAGCCAATCTCACGTTGCAAGACCGGCTGGTTAAAGAGATGCGCTTACAAGGCATCAACACCATCGAGCAAGCCAACGCCTGGCTTCCCTACTTCATCGCCGATTTTAACCACCGCTTTGCTAAGCCCGCTCAATACCCGAAAAACATGCATCGTCCGGTTCGAGAATCCAAGCAAGAACTCGACGATATTTTCAGTTGGCAAGAAAGCCGCAAGCTCTCAAAATCACTGACATTTCAATACGATAAAGTAATTTATCTCATTGAGCCTACCGAAGAAAACAGCCGATTAATGCACGAAACCGTGAAGGTACTCGACTACCCAAATGGAGAAATCGCCATTCAGTACGGGCATCGAAAACTCGAATTCAAAACCTTCGACAAACTCGAGCACGTTCAACAAACCCAAATCGTCGACAACAAACGCCTCGGCCAAGTTTTAAAATTTGCTCAGCAACAACAAGAAAAATTCGAACAACAACAGCAACGAACCCGCAGTAAGAAAGCCCCCAGCGCCGTGCACAACAAAGAGCCCTTCAAACAGCCCCTCGAGCCATCAACCCCGTCCTCACCGAACCCTTAAAAGCTTCCAGTCGAAAGACTTAACAAGGGGACATTTCTATTGGGGACAAATAAGGACATTTTAAAATGGGATTGACATAGGGCTTTCAGAAAGCCAGTAAAACTATAGCCACCTAGAACCACTCAACAAAGCCTAACCAAGCTTTAAAAGCGCTTAGCAATATGATGGGTTTCGTTTTTCTCTCGAGCTTTGAAACGCTTCGCTGCTTATCGCTCAACAAACTGAATCGACCCCTTAACATGATCACGTTCGCTTATCCCTGCGGGCTGAAATACTAAGCTGGCTCATAACCGTCAAAATCACCAGAGGCAAGCATTGAACGATAAAGCTCAGGCGTCAAATCAACAAGCTCAAGACTATCACCATACTCAGAAGATAATGTTGAATTCATATCTGACATAGACTTAAACGAGTACCAACCTTGACCAGGCGTAAACGTAGAAACCATATCAGCGGAAACCTCTTCATAATAAACTTTCATTTAAATCATGTCCTTACTTGGATATTTGCGACAGTCATCTTCAAGACCAATTTGCCAAAAATCATAACACCGTGGACATTGCTCTTCATAGAGGTAGATTTGATTGTCGGAAATGTATTCAGTACAAATGAAGTCAATATCACCACACTGAGGACAGCAATCGCGACGTTTAAAAGAATGAGTTCTATTTTGAATCTTCATGTTATACCGCCTTATAACCATGCGTAAGAGCCGAAGCTGTCACACCATCGCGACGGTTAAAGTGTCTATCAAGTGCTAAACATAAATCATCGAGGTGCATGGCCATCATCGGTGTTGATGGACCCTTTTTGTCATAGAAGATCACAACGGAGTCATCGACACGACTTTTTGAATCTGGGGAGTTTCGCTCTAGAACAGATAGGCGTTTAACCATATCGTAAGGCATTAGGCGTCTAGGGATTGGAGGCTCAGCGCTATCTAACTTGGCACGCTTGAGCCCTAATTTATTCGCAAAATAACGAATAGAGGCAGGTTGACGACCTAGCTTTTTAGCCAACGTCTCAACATCGAGTATCCAATAGTTTTGTTTTAAATACTCAGTATCTTTTCTAGATAACTCCTTGAAGCGTTTAAGGTTTAGCTTGCGAATCTGGTTTTCTACTGACGGAAAAGTACGATCAAGCTTTTGAGCGATTGTAGAAAGGTTTTTCCCCTTAAAGAATAATTCTTCTAAATAACGAGACTCTTCAACAGTCCAACTCTTACTAACAGTCTTAGGTCGAGATTTTTGAACAATTTGAACTGAACTATCAGAAACTTGAGGTAAACGCACAAGTAAATCCGCAAAAGAACAATCTTGATTAACGTCTTGAGATAAAAATGAGCCGTCCATTATAGCCCCCTAGCCTTTATTTTAAGTATGAGAGACCCTAGCCCCCCAAATATAAATAAGCCGAAAACAGGGAGGCTAAAGCGATTAAATTAATTAGCTCTTGAGACAAATTATTGCTTTAAAGAGGAAGCGAAATGCTTTTTGATTTCATCATCAACAGGGATTAGTTTATTCACAATAGCCCCTGCTAATGGATCGTTTAAGTTCAAACCAAGTTCAACTTCATACTCACGACGAGGAACAAGAGCGCCCGTCTCCTCAAGCATTTCAGCATAAGCTCGGTCAATCATAAGTGGTGTGTCATACTTCTGATTCACATCACCTGACTCACCAAAAGTACGACGTTTATAGTTCTCAGTATCGACAATACGAAGAGGACGAGAAATATTTAATTGAGCCTGTTCACCACCAAAAGCAGTCCAAACAAAATCGATACCCAATACAAAAATACGTGTAGCCATAATTACTCCAAAGAATTTATTAATTTCTGATGCATAGAGGGATAAGACAAAACGGAATCATCACGAAGTAAAGACGTAACCACCCTTTCAAAATCTCCCTCATAAAGCTCAAGCAGTGAATTTACCAAGCGACCATATTGACGCTTAGCCCAGTACGAGGCCGAAAGCACATCACAAGCGACACGCTTACGCCCCTTAGATTTACTAACAACGGGTTTAACATCAGTAGAAACAATCGAAGCAGCATATTGATTCAAACCAATGAAATGACCGATAGGATTTAAAAGAACGTCAGTGGTATATTTCTTGAGTTCAACCTCAGAGCGATACCACGAAAAATTATCAGACTTGATATTACGTTCTAATTTTTTGTTATAGATACGCCAGTAAACAAGCGATTGACGAGAGCCGATATCACGTTCTTCACGAGTAAAAACCTTGTTACCAGAGGAATCATATTGAAACTCATCACCAATTTTCACTTTAGGACTAAAGCCTCGAGAGCGTTTAAAGCCACCAAGAAGCGCAGCACGTTCCGCGGCCTCACAAGTATGGACACCATCATAATCATCAAAAGCCAAATCAATTCGAGCTAAGTTTTTAACGCAAAGAACCGTAGAAAGCCAATGGTGCAAGAAGTGACAAGAACGACTAGAAAACAGGCACTTACAACCATGAGCAGGTATCTGAAAGTGAACGGTATCCCTATTCCCTCCTATCCCAACTTGACCACAATAATCATCACCAGAATCAGATGTGAGAACGAAAGAATCCTCATAAAACTGGAAGCCTTTACCACGAACAGAGCCATAGCTGAACCCTAAAACATATTGAATAAAGCGTCTTAAAGTCTCTTCAAGGTACTCAGTGTAAACCGACTGAAAATAACGATTGTAAGCTTCAACTTCTTCAAAAGTTTTAGCGGTATGAGCGTTAAAAACGGGTTCGTCAGGAAAGTGAATGCCGGAATAAGGCGCATCTTTTTTACAGTGACGAAAATCTGAAAGTTTCACAGTAAAGCTAAGGTAATCGACAATCACAGGTGATTGCTCGTAGTCCTCAATGAAAGTGAACTCTTCTGGTGAATGCTTTACGAACTCAGGTTGAAGACCTGATTTTGTAGGGCGATAAACATGTTTAGGGGAAACCTTATAAGGATGCTTACGCTTAAAAACATCAGGGGCATCAACTGAAACCTGATTAAGAAAGGCAGAGCCACAAACAGGACAACAAACCCTGAGAGATTCCTCGTAGATATGACCGCAATCAATACAAGCGCGACTCATAACTGAACCCCCATGATTGAAATACGCTCCTGATAAGTTGTATCTGTAATATCGATAAACTCGAACTCTAAGAACTCATATTCACACCAAGACTGCAAATTACGGAAAGACTTGAACATATCCCACTCACCACAGACATAAACTGAGACGGATGAATCAGGCAAAATGTCGTAATAAATCGTTTCCATAGCAAACCCTGTCAAGTACATTTTCATATGCCTTAAACCTACAGGTTCGTAAATGTCAACACTATCCTGTATAAAACAAGGGGTATAATTAAATAAAGGGTAAACGCGCCATAAACCC
>NZ_JBFRVM010000303.1:0-370 GCF_041475145.1 Vibrio sp. 10N.222.49.A3 | reverse complement strand
ATTTCAGAAAACATATTTGAACATTAAACGTTGATATGACTACCAACCCAAAACGCGGCACCGGCTACCGTCGCAATCATCGCGAAGGCTGTTGCAATAATGAGGTTTTTAACGGAACTCACTTCATTACGAACCCCTTGGATATCAGATTTCAGCTCATTACGAACACCCTGAATTTCAGACTTCAGCTCATTACGAACCGCTTCAATTTTATCTGAAAGGTCATGACGAACCGCTTCGATCTTCTGATCGAGTTCTTTACGCGTATCATTTAACTGCTCTTGAGTGGCAGCATGCGCGGTTAGGTTGATCAGCTCTTCAACGCTTAATGTGACTTTGCTTGATTCAGACATAATAGAAACCTTATTTA
>NZ_JBFRVM010000302.1:0-271 GCF_041475145.1 Vibrio sp. 10N.222.49.A3 | reverse complement strand
ATTTCAGAAAACATATTTGTACATTAAGCGGTGATATGACTGCCAACCCAAAACGCGGCACCGGCTACCGTCGCAATCATCGCAAAGGCAGTAGCAATAATGAGGTTTTTAAGGGAACTCACTTCATTACGAACCCCCAGGACCTCATTCCGTACCCCTTGAATATCAGATTTCAGCTCATTACGAACCGCTTCGATCTTCTGATCGAGTTCTTTCCGCGTATCATTTAACTGCTCTTGAGTGGCAGCATGAGCGGTTAGGTTGATCAGCT
>NZ_JBFRVM010000301.1:0-261 GCF_041475145.1 Vibrio sp. 10N.222.49.A3 | reverse complement strand
GACCAATGCCATCGTCACCTCGCTCACCGTCACGCCTTCACAGGTCTTAGTCGCGAAAGGTCAAACACAACAGTTACTTGCAACAGCGACCTACAGTGATGGGACCTCATCAGATGTCAGCCGTTCGGTCACGTGGACACCGGATGAACCACAGACAGCAACGGTCACGCCTACTGGTTTATTGTCTGGGGACACAGTCGCCACCACGACGGTTGAGGCTTTCCTAGACGGAGTCACCAGTAACACAGTGGACGTGGAGGT
>NZ_JBFRVM010000300.1:0-279 GCF_041475145.1 Vibrio sp. 10N.222.49.A3 | reverse complement strand
CACTACATCGTACTCACCTTTGCAGTATTCGCTTTACTCCTGAGCATCAGCATGAAGTACTCGTTATTTGGTTTATTGAATTCGATAGGCCTGACTTTCATGTACTTGGCACCCAGCGTGTCAAAAAGTGCACTGACTCAATCTTAGTCATGACTAGATATTTAGTTATAGTGCACCATAACGTAAGCCCTATCATTGATGAGATTCATTAAAGGAAAATCGATGAAAAGCGTAACGCCCCATAGAGACGACACCCTAGGGCCTCATCATCTCGAATAA
>NZ_JBFRVM010000299.1:0-1538 GCF_041475145.1 Vibrio sp. 10N.222.49.A3 | reverse complement strand
CGTCGTAGAGTCAGTCATTGTGAGAAAGAGTTCGAGCGCTCGCTTGCTCGAATGCGTTCAGTAATGACAAAAATTCGTAACCGACCTATAGATGCGGTAGGAGAGGTTAAAAGTCTAGTTGATGATATTGTTGAAATACTGGCAAGTGACGATAGCGTTACCTTACACCTTATGAATGCTAAAGCTGACTTTGAAGACATTTACTTTCATACATTAAATGTCTCTGTCGTTGCGTTAATGATAGGTAAAGCTAAAGGCTACAATACTCAACAATTGAAAGCGCTTTCTTTTGCTGCGTTGTTCCATGATGTAGGAAAGATCAAAATACCAGCTGCAATACTTAGAAAGCAGAGTACGCTGACAGCACCGGAAGAGAATTACCTAAAACTTCATACGAAATATGGTGCTGATATTGTCTCTGGAATTGATGACTTTCCTGAAAGTGCCAAAAAAGTAATCGTTCAACATCATGAAATGAATGATGGCTCTGGTTATCCTGAAGGCTTAAAAGAAGAAGAGATAGATGAACTTACCAAAATAGTTTCAGTGGCTAACGCATTCGATAATCTTTGTCATGGTAAAGCGCAATCTCAACAAATGATCCCATACTTGGCATTGTCCCACTTATATAAGAACTGCAAACATCTATATAGTCAGGATAATTTGAGTCTATTGGTTAAGTTCATGGGAGTCTATCCGCCGGGTACTGTCGTGCAGCTTTCCAATGAATCAATTGGAATCGTGATTTCGGTTAATGCCAAACATATGCTTTATCCGAACGTACTGATCTATGATCCTAGCGTTCCAAGAACCCAAGCCCCGATCATTGACCTATTTACTAAAGAGATAAAAATTGTCAATGCAGTTCATCCAAGCAAATTACCGGAGCAAGTTAGAGAATATCTAAACCCTAGGGCTCGTTTATCTTACTTTTTTGATAATGGTGAGTAGTTATCCACAGGTTCTTGTGGGTAGTTTGTTCGAAACTTGGGTTGAAAGTTGTATAAATAAGCCCTTGGTTGAAATGTCTTCACTTAACCTCTTTTTTAAATAAAAAACGTATTTAATGCTTGCCAATGAGAGCTGCATCTCTATAATGCCGCCTCACTGACACGGCAGACGCCATAAGGCTTCAGCGAAGAATGTTAGTAAGGCAACTAGCTTTAAGCGATGATTCGCTTTTACTTTTTAAAAGTAGAAATTAATTCCGAATAAGTGTTTGACACTGAGAATTAAATAGCTAGAATGGCCGCCTCTTCCGAAGTGATGTAAGTCACAACGAAGAGAAGCTCTTTAACAATTTAAACCTATCAATCTGTGTGGGCACTCGTTGATGAATATCAAAACGTTATTACTTAGGTAATAACAGTTACTTCGGTAACAAATTGATTTCAATGAACTGAGTGACCAATACGTTTAACTACTTGTAGTTATTCGGCACAGTCAATTCATTACCATTCTGTTGGAATGGTAATAGCTTTAGAATTACATGTTTCTGTTCTTTTTAGAAAGAGCGGTAAATATTAGTTTTGAAGTCA
>NZ_JBFRVM010000298.1:0-234 GCF_041475145.1 Vibrio sp. 10N.222.49.A3 | reverse complement strand
CTGAAAAGAGCTGACCAACCCAAGCGCTGAGTGTTTGACTTTTGCGCTGTACGCTCTCCATGCTATCAGCCTTGGCTTTCACGCTTTGGGAGACCAATTGGACACGTTTACCGCTGTGATTACCTACATTGAGTAGTTGCTGCGCAATATCTTGTGATGAGCCATGCACATTGACCACGTGGAACTGTTTGGTGGAGTGGTACAGGTCGGTCAGTATACGCTGCTGGTTTTCAG
>NZ_JBFRVM010000297.1:0-4763 GCF_041475145.1 Vibrio sp. 10N.222.49.A3 | reverse complement strand
TCTAACTGGAGCAGATCACAGGTTCCCTTTCACTTTACAGTAGTAGGTACGAGCAACCTTTATCAGTAGAGCTGTCTCGTTCACATCGAGAAAACGAGTCCGAGCATTATTAGCAGGCATCAAAGAAACCTTGGTCGCATGGTTGGGGGTATCAAGAACCTTAGAAGACAGTGAGCAAATCACCTTAACTAACGCAATAACATGATTATTCGTTCCAACAGAGTAAGGTTTACCCTTGTAGGTTTCAGTCGTGAGGTGGGACTGAAGCTTCATGATAGCGTGTGCTGAGAGCCTATCCATGGGAATCTTATAGATAGGCTTACACCGTAAAAACCGTGTTTCATCGTCTCTCCATGACTTCTTTCGGGTTTTCGCCCACGGTAAATAGGTTTCGTGGAAGAAAGTATAAACATCAGGCATCACAACAACAGAGCGAGAGTCTCGTTCAATCTTTGGATCAATACCCTCAGCGATTTGTACTTTGAGCTTACGCGCTTTAGCTCTAGCTTCTTCTACCGTGAGATCTGGCCACCTAGCAATGGTGATGCTTGATTTCTTCCGACTCACTGGTGATACATAACGTAGGTGGAAGCGTCGATTTTGAGTACGTCCAACGAGCACCTTCAAACCAATTACACTGTTATCTCCTCCGCCGTCAGACCACTCCAAATCGTTCGAACGAGAATCAGCACTGGGACCAGATAGGGTTTTCATTATCGAATTGGTCAAGTTGATTGTTCTATTAAGCGTCATGACAAAATACTCCTATTTCTATCAGTCACTTAAAATTAATATATGCTTGAAGGGGTACTTATACTCGAATGTGAAGGGGTAGTCTGTGGAAGTCGTTGAGGTGGGTTAATATCGAGGGAATCTAGAATAAACCTCAAAAGCAATCTTTAACAAAATCTCGCCATTCTCTATACATGTCTCATTGTTAATACCCGCCCCGACAGTGAAGAAAATGTACTTAACGTTATAATCCATAATCCAAAGATCCTAGCGTAATAAATCTAATCTGTATTCTTATGAAGCGTATCAAACGTTTGAAGAATTTGGCTAACTACGCGAGAATATAGCAACAAAATTTCATATGAGATAAAGATGTCTAGCAACTGCAGCGAATTCAACTTTCTAATTGATAGAAAGTCTATATATACTTCTAATGACATTCCTTCGCTTGTGGCGTACAACAAGTGTTTAATCAATGAAATCAATAATCTTTCGACCAAAACCGACGAACTAGAAGGATCGCTAAAGTCTAATTCGTCTGATATCAAAAGCATCAATGACTCAATCTCAAATCAAGAGAAACTATTTGAAACCAAAATAGTGATGTTGTCCTCGAGTTTCGATAGTAAGATAGAAAATGTTGCGACTGTGCAGGAACAAAGTGTGGACAATTTCACATCAATGTTCGAAACTATTCAAAACAGCTACGCTAATCACCTAACAGGGCTCAGTATTATATTGGCCGGTGCTGGTATCTTTTTCTTCCTAGGTGCAAAAGCATACAAGAAAAGAGAAATTAACGATTTAAAAGATGAAACCTTGACACATGTACGAGAAACTTTGACTAAAGAAGGTCTGGTACGGAGTCTTGTAGAGTCATCTTTAACAGATTCAAAAATAACAGAACTCTTGGATACAAGGTTGAACACCATCGCAGATGGCTTAGAACAACAGATTATCAATAGAATAAAAGACAAAGAACTGTATAATCAGCGCCCTGATTCGCAGGATTGCTGCGACAATGGTAACTTGTCAGACATAATACAATAATAGTAAGGGGAGGGTAATATGCTGATAACTGTCAACAAAAAAATCACCTTTTCTGAAATTAGTAAAATCACTTCAGCGCAAGACGTTCTAGAAAAGGTCTACGGTGATCTTGATACAATCGAGCTTCCAATAGATATTGACTTGATCATCACAAGTATTGAAGGTGTAAGTCTGAGTGAAGAGCTGGACTTATCTAATCTAAATACTGCTGGCTTTATTCATGTAAAACGTGACAATGAAAATAACGTCAAAGACGTGCGTATCTGGACAAATCCTACTGAAGCAGACACAAGAATGCGCTTTACGAAAGCACATGAAGTAGGACATCTTGTTTTCGATATATTTCCTTCCTTGAATGACACTAATGTCAATGAAGAGTTCGTCGAACGATTGAACCGAAAAGAAGGAAGTAATAGTTACATTGAACAACGTGCAAATAGATTTGCAGCTCAGCTTTTGATGCCTGCACAGCTTGTTAAAAAAGAAGTATCTAAGCTTGTAAGCCTCTACAAAAAGCAAAGTAAAAAGATTTCACTAGAACAAGCTATTGAAGAATTAGCATCTAAATTTGATACATCTAAAGATGCTATGAAGTTTAGGTTAAAAAACCTAAACATTATTAGCTAATATCTATAACAGCTCGGCTCTAACCGAGCTGTTTTCTTATCTACTAGTATATAGTTCTCACATTCAATTGATGACACGAATCCCCCCCTACCCTACACACCTTCCCCTCAAACAATTTAAGTGATTGGTTTTAAGTGAGTCCATTAACAGCCCCGTTTTCAGTTCCAAAAGTTCTAATAACCCTAAAGGCAAGCACCTAGCAATAAAGATACTTTTAGCCGCCCTCCATAGTTCACAGAAACTACTGTAACGGTTTATGTCGAAGGGATTCGGGATAAATCTCAGAAGCAGTCTTTAGCAATAGTATATTGCCGTCATTCTCGATTGGCTTAGCGTTGTGATCTCACTTCTAATCATCACCACAACATCAATAAACAAACATCGGCAACACTCCTACATTGCTATAACTAGGTGTGAGATTTAACGATGAGCAGAGAACTGACAAGTCTTAGATATCCTTTCCACTTACGATATTTGAAAAATTTCACAGCCTCTTACGTGTGTTCATTTGAGCCACTATCAAGGTATTTCATAGTTAGGACACTCGATACAGATCACATAAAAAAGCTTTAAAACCAGTAAGCTAGATACGTAAAATTAACTTTAAATATCGTAATTCATTAAACCATTCTGGGGAAGGCAAGATGCCTAAAGTAGTCTTAGATACTAATATTCTACGTGAAAATGCTATCGACAAGAGTGATATGGCGATGCTCGCTCGCTTGGCTAGAGAAAGCGCTTTAGAGGTGTATATACCCAACATAGTTAAGCGAGAATACCTAAGTCAGCAATACCTTGACCTATCAGAGCACTGTCAAAAAATATCTAGTTCACTACAAGCTATTCGCAAGAAAATGAGTAACTCACATCCCAACCATCAATATGTAGAAGGGATGAGTAATCAATTAAAGCAGTTAAGAGAGGGGCTTGAGTCGCCTATTTATGACAGTTTTTCTGACTGGATGAAAGATAACTGTATCGAGGAGATCGCTTTTAGACCTGTTGATATCGTTTCTATTGTTGATGAATATTTTTCAGGCGGTGGTGTCTTTAAGAAAGCGAAACACCGAGACGATTTTCCCGATGCTATGATATCGAAGGGGATTCTTACCTTAGCCGCCAGTGGCCCCGTCATAGTTCTTTGCAAGGATGGCAACTTCCATGAAAAGTTATCTAAATATGAAAATGTTACCGCTATAAAAACCTTACGTGAATTTTTAGACACTCCAGACATAACAGATATTCTCGAAGAGCTTGACAAGAAAACAGAGAAGATCGAACTGATTAAGAACGTATTGGCTTCAGGTGATTCACAAGAGATGCTTGAGAAGTTTCTTCTATCCGAAGGAGCAAGTATTGAGGATATTTATCTAACTGGTGATGAGCTTTCTGGTACAGAGTACCTACTGCTGGAAAGCTCCTACAATGAAGATATACAGTATATCGATGTGTCTTCAATCCATAACATAGCGTTAGGTGACATCAGATATATCAATGATGATATGTATAGTGTTGATGTTCAATTTGAAGCTAAAGCCTCAGTTAATTACGCTGCATATTATGGAGACTTTATTTCTCTAGATGATAAGAGTCAGGAACAGATTGAAATCGATAGTATGAATGGTGATGGTTATTGTGATTGTTCGGAGTTTAAGGTTGTAATATTTTTGGGAGCTATCGAAATATATTTAGACTCTGATTTAACTCCAGAGAATCTTACTGTACACATGCAGTACTTTAGTGCGGACAATACAAACGTATCAGGTGTTATTGAAGTGAAGAGCGCTACTATTTTGGAATGACCGGATATAGACCATAACAGCGTCGAATTTCTATGAAAGGTGTTTGTTGGCAATATTCACCCTAGGTACACGCAAGCGCTATTCATCGCTATATAGCTCACCACGAGGTTGAAGCTAGAAGTTCAGGATATGTACCGGAAGTGTTTTGGAGAGGCTTTATGTACGCTTCTGATGAGCTTTTGATGGGGTTGATAGGTAGGAGACCTGAAAATCTCTATTTTTCATAATGCTAGATGGCAAAAAGCCTCAACCGAAGTTGAGGCTTTTCATATCCCCTAAGGGAAAAATGGCAGGGGTGGAGAGATTCGAACTCCCAACACGCGGATTTGGAATCCGCTGCTCTGCCAATTGGAGCTACACCCCTAAAACTTTTTACTACTTCAGATTCGAAAAAACCTCGCACTAGGCGAGGTTATCGAATAAGTGGCGGAGTGGACGGGACTCGAACCCGCGACCCCCGGCGTGACAGGCCGGTATTCTAACCAACTGAACTACCACTCCGCAGTGGAATACTTGTCGTCGCTGACAAGTGTTCAAATTTAAAGCCTAGCG
>NZ_JBFRVM010000296.1:0-795 GCF_041475145.1 Vibrio sp. 10N.222.49.A3 | reverse complement strand
TTAACTGATCGGCATTAGAGCCAGTGGCTCGGTTTTTTTCTATTCGCGTTACAACGAATGATTAAGCAAGAAGCTCTTTTGCAGTGTTTACTACGTTTTCAGTAGTGAAACCGAACATTTTGAATAGCTCGCCTGCTGGTGCGGATTCGCCGAACGTTGTCATACCGATGATCTTGCCACCGAAGCCAACGTACTTGTACCAGAAGTCAGCGATACCAGCTTCTACTGCGATACGTGCTGTAACGTCAGATGGAAGTACAGACTCGCGGTACTCGGCGTCTTGCTTGTCGAATGCGTCAGTAGCAGGCATAGATACTACGCGTACTTTCTTGCCTTCAGCTGTTAGTTCAGCAGCAGCGCTAACCGCTAGCTCAACTTCAGAACCTGTAGCGATAAGGATAAGCTCTGGTTTGCCTTCACAATCTTTCAGAATGTAACCACCCTTGGCGATGTTAGCTACTTGCTCAGCGTCACGGTCTTGCTGTGCAAGGTTTTGACGAGAGAAGATAAGTGCAGAAGGACCATCTTTACGTTCGATTGCTAGTTTCCAAGCAACAGCAGACTCAACTTGGTCACATGGGCGCCATGTGCTCATGTTTGGAGTCAGACGTAGAGAAGCGATCTGCTCAACAGGTTGGTGAGTAGGACCATCTTCGCCAAGACCGATAGAGTCATGCGTGTAAACTTGAATGTTCTGAACTTTCATCAGAGCAGCCATACGCATCGCGTTACGAGCGTATTCCATGAACATTAGGAATGTTGCGCCGTATGGTACAAAACCACCGTGCAGAGCGA
>NZ_JBFRVM010000295.1:0-4577 GCF_041475145.1 Vibrio sp. 10N.222.49.A3 | reverse complement strand
CGTTTGTAAGAAAAACTTGGAGAGAGATAAAAGAAAACCGCCCGAAGGCGGCGTATATTAAAGAGTATCTTTTAGAGATTTTTTCAACGAACTGTAGTATTGACCAAAATTACGCGTCGGGAATGTGAACACCCAATCCGGCTGATCCTCATACGTAACAACAAATGTCATCTGCTTGTTTCTGTAAGAATTAAACTCTTTAAATATATAATCTAAACCTTTATGAGTTTTAGGGACCATGTTTAAAAACTCATTTTTGTAACATGTCATGGAAAAATCAATTCGTTGGTCATTAACTTTCATCGTCGTATGACCATTATATTCATCACCTTTATTACTACAAAATGATTTGTTTGACCCCACTAAGGAAAAAGAAACATATGGGGAATCGCTATCTAAAGCTCTAGATTTTATTAGCGCCTGAAAATTACTACCGTCACTGTTAGCCCATGCTTTATTATGATCGTTGGCATCTCTCCACCAACCGCTCTCAGCGAAAGCTTGTGTCGACAATAGTGCAGTAACCAGTGTTATTAACGTTGTACGCTTTTTCATATATTTTCCTTATATGTTATTTAAAATATGATTCTATACGTATCTATTCATATAATAAAAAGCCCACCGTTAAAATGGTGGGCTAGTTAACAAAACGTTCTTTATTTATACCGCTGAAAGTTTGCCTTGTTCCTTTCCACTGACCCCATGATTAAGCTCGGCGGATTTACCTGCTAAGTGACCAGCCCATAACGCATCATCTACACCGCCCCTCGCGTTCTTGGTTGAAGCTTTGCGTGTATCACCCGTTTTTAGTTCAGGGTGGGCTTGCTTTATGTAAGTCGTAAGTTGCTGTGACTCTTCATCACTAAGCGCAAATGCTTTGACTTTGGTTCTTACACTACCAACCCAACCTTCACAGAAGAGATCGGCTCGAGATGTCTTAGTGCTTGTCTTAATACGCTTGTTTAGCGTAGAGATAAACGCTTTTCGTGCTTTGATAAGTTGTCGCTCTAACACTTCATAAGCGTAGGATGCCACGTCTGGGCGCTCGTTGTGGCCAGTGAATGTAACAACGTACCCACCTTTAAAGCCATTCCAGTTGAAATGTACACGGCATCCAAAAGCTTCAGCAACCATAGTGCTAAGCCAAGCAAAGTAGTTCGTAGGCTTTTTCGCTTTAAACTTAGATTGAATCTCCCCAGTACAAACATCGCTGAGCTCAGGACTCTCATTCGAAAGGCCATACTGCAACATTAACGCTTGAGCGCGAGACATGGCTGCTGCCGCTTCGTGCTCGTTGGCTGATTTTGCCAAGCGTAATAGCTTTTTAATTTTTTCGATATGCTTAGAGTTAGCCACGGAGATTCTCCTTTATTAACGCGATTAAAAATGAGCCTATTACAACACAGCTTCGTGCTAACGCATTCCACTCCAGTGGGTTGAAGCTCTCTAATGACAGCAATATTAAGCAAGACATAATCGCCATGGCTAGATAAAGGAGTACAGCTATCAGTAACCATTTAGCAGCAAACCGCCCAAGTCCATTGGCATATTTAAGGTTAACCATTTTTTGCCACCCTCATTTGCTCTTGCAGCGCCTTCACCTTATGTAAGCAGCAATGTTTTAGTTTTTTACCAGAGCGACAAATACATGGCTTATTGCGGTTACGTTTTTTACTGATGAGATGGATTAGTTCGACTAGTTGCTCATCAGTCATATCACCAGTAAAGGTGGGTTCGATAATTTCATGATTAACGAGTTGCATTGAGTCGCTCCTGGCAATGGTTATGGATGTTTGAAATTGCGATCGAGGCATTGTTTAAACGCGCTGCTTTGGCAAAGTCTCTAAGTTTGATTGCCGATTTAATACGGCGCTCAATAGACTTAATACTTCGCTCAACATCCCAAGGAATGGTCATGCGTTTAATGATGAGACCGAGCAAAAAGCATTCATATGCTTGAACTTCGTCAGCTTGGTCATTTGAAACCATGACCGATTTCGTTGGTGCTGATACGTTCGAATGCGGCGTTTGTAGCGAGTCATTGTTACTTCCTTCCATTTCCTTTAAGCGATTGTAAATGTCACTGTGCGCATCAACTAGGCTAGCGAGTGCTTCATCTTTTTGTTTAATGGAAGCGCTCGTACAAGCGACTTCTACCGCGTTGTGAATAATGGCCATCACCTTCCGAAGTAACGATATATCAATATACTTATTCATCGAATACCTCCTATTCGTCTTCGAATTGTTCATCTGCGATTAATGGCTCACCATCCTCACAGAAGTAATACTGACCACCTTCGACTTTGATGATCTCGCGCTGAATCAACTCATGAGCCATTACATTCATCAACTCTTCGGCGGCATGTCCGGCAGTGATGGCCTGATAAAATGAAACAGCCTCGACTTCACATCGCTGTCCGTTAATGTCAGCGTGTTGTCCAATATTTAAATTTTCAGTAACTTGAATGGTTGTTGCCATGATTACCCCTCCACTCGGGCTTCTTTAAGTGCTTCACGACGTCCCGTTCGCCAGTAACGTTGACCCATGCGACGTAAATTGGAAGGCCATTTCTTTAGCGGGTTTTTAATAACCCTCGAAGGTAGTGGTCGTACTAGAGATTCATAACCGGCGTCACAAAGGTAATCCGACAAATAAGATTTAACGTATTGTTTCGCGTTACATTGAGGACAAGGGATATCGCCGCCAATATCAAGGTAGTTGGCTCCAGAAAGTTCATCAGTACCACCGCTATCTAAGTCCCATAGATACCCGTCAATACAACACGCATCATCATAACGAGCACCAAAGTGACTCCCCTGATAATCACAACCTAGCTTTTTAGCCTTCATCAGTAATCACCTCCAAGTGTTCAACTGACAGGCCGCCAGCTTTACCAGAGACGCTTACAACGAGCTCACCACACACTTCCCATGGTTCGCTGCGTACTTCGCCTATGTGAAAGTGCGCCTTGTCTTTAATAAGAGGGAAATACTTAACCTGAGTACCTATCGGAAATTGTTGTTTTGCTTTCTGAATATTCATTTTGAAAAACCTTTAAATTGCGTTTAATTATGACTTTCACTAAATTCAGGCAAAGCGAAGCCAAAGCGGGGTCGCGTAGAGCGCCGCTTGCCTGTATTTAATTGGTTGGTTATTGGGTTTATTTACTCGTTGCGAGTAACTGTTTATCTGCCTTGCGGACGATGGTTCTGAGCATAGAGATACGAGTCATATTTCCACATTTGACACTCGGCTTACCTAGACGGTCTAATGCTTTCTGGGCTAATATTTTTGCCTCTTGAGGATCATGTGCAAGCATGCATTCCAGTGAGCCTTTAGCATCATCGACACTAGTCCCAATTAAAGTAGTCACTTTATCCATGATGACATCCTTACAGCTTGCTGAAATTTAAGTGAACCTGTTGATATTCGCCTTCATCATCGCGTTCGTAGAAGTTGAAGTACGACTTACTACCAATGATGAGCAGTGACTCTTTTGCTGCTTCCTGCGCCTTACGCAATGTTTCGTCTTGGAAGTCTTTGCCAATAAAGCTAATGGTGTTTGCAATAGAAGCATCGTTCACAAAGAAGTCTTGAACCGCGATTAACACATCATGCGGCAGTTTGTCTTTTTGGCTATTGTAGTAGTCACGTGCCAACTGACGAGCTGCATCATGCTCAGGGCCAAGGGTTTTGAGTTTGGCGGTTTTGTAAGTGATCTTATACTTACCATCAAAACTAAACATCGCCACGTTATCGCCATTCCCACGGGTATGCAGTTTAGTACCGTAGCTCTCTAGCATTTCAATTCGAAACTCTTCAAAGGCTTTTACCAGGTTCTCTTTGAAGGCTTGAAGGTGTTTTTGATGCGTTTTTACCTGCTTAACCAAACTGGTGACAAACGCATCTTTACGCAGCTCATGAGCGGGAATGTTGCACTGTGCGATAAGGTTGCCTTCCGCGTTATACACAAAGCCTTCCGGTGCTGTTGGGCGGGTTGGCTTTACTTCTGGTTGTTGAGTCGTTTTATTCATTGTGGTGCTCCTGTTTTTACAAAATGGTCAGCTTTAATAAGCTCGTTCTGTTGTTTTAAAAATTGGTCGACGGCCTGGTAAGCCGTGTCTTTTGCTCCGTAAGCGGTGATGGCTGTGTGTGATCCTATTTGGGTCAATGCTTCTGCTCGATAATCGACGATAGAGAACTCTCCGATCCCGTTTTGGTTGTTTGGCTCAAAGCGAACAATCACTTCGAGCTTAATGTCTTGATTGGATTTTTGTTCCATTACGCCTCCCAATAAATAATGCTGTGGTTAAGCTTGACGGCTTGCATGTGTCGCTCGATGCCTTGACAGTTCATGTTGATATCGAATTTCGCCATGTCGGCATCAACAATTAATAAAGGTCTATCACTCATCACAAATTCACCTTTTCCTTTTGGTTTACGGCTGGCGACTCGACCGCCACGCAACCAAACAAATTCATCCGTTTCTCTGCGACTCATATTGCCTCCCAAGGACGTAGAACTTGGTTTAATAACTGGTAAGCAGGAGAGAGTAAAAATTGAAACTCTGCATCCA
>NZ_JBFRVM010000294.1:0-283 GCF_041475145.1 Vibrio sp. 10N.222.49.A3 | reverse complement strand
ACGGACACCGTGGAGTCCATACGCTTAAACGCCTACCTACAAGGTTTGCATACTGCGTATTTTGACAATGCCTATAATCAAAAACAGCTAGGCGGAGGAAGCTGGTTCTGTATGCGCGATACAATGGCACTCGATCCAAGGCGCCACCCTGAGTTCCTTGAAGATATGATCTGGATGGTACTTGAGAAAACCGCCAAAAACGATCCGCAGAAGTTCAGACGAGCAAACTATGCAGGGTCCTTCGGCGTTGATATTTCAATGATTATTAACTACGGCTTACAAA
>NZ_JBFRVM010000293.1:0-379 GCF_041475145.1 Vibrio sp. 10N.222.49.A3 | reverse complement strand
ATTACGCAACAAAGCCAAAGCCATCATGACTGGAGTGGCAACTAAACAATTTGTGTAAAACTTCGACAGAGTCAATTCTGTAAGTCGTCATTAATTCGTTCAAGCTGCGTTCCCTATTTAGTCTCTAGTTGTGCGTAAGCATTTGCATCTATGATCAAAGCCTCAAAAACATTATCTGTAATCTCCAACTCTCCATTCGCAACCTTTGCTACTTGATAAGGTGAGTAACCAATTTGATCCCAACTTCTAAAACGTTCTGCCGCTTGCTTACCAGTGATGACCACTTGATTGTCAACTTTACCCCATAGGATAATTTTTCTAACTGTTTTATCCTTATTTACATCCAAATACTTACCCACTTATTTTCCCCATTACAGCT
>NZ_JBFRVM010000292.1:0-3529 GCF_041475145.1 Vibrio sp. 10N.222.49.A3 | reverse complement strand
GGTTTATGGCGCGTTTACGATATATCGACACAGCTTGAAAATATGAACGTACTGGTTCAACAAAATATTGAAGGCATTGATCAATCAGCTCAAGCAAACCAAAGCGTTGTTGAAGTAACGAAAGAACTCAATTCAGAACTAAGCTTTTTTAAGTTAGACAAATAACCAGTCGATGCTAGTGTGCTTTTTCTTTAGAAATTAAGCCCCCTTGATTTAGATGTAATAATTGAGACCATGACAAGATAGCCGCCATTGAGCGGCTATTTTTTTGTCTGGTATATGTGCTATCGAACACATTTCGCGACTGATCCACATCGATGTACGGGCAAAGCGGCGCCTGTAATCTAGTTAGACTACGTGAGATTAATGCTGCGGAACGCGCTTCAAAGACTCTAACTTTTCAACTAAAAAATCAATAAAAAAGCGTACATGAGGTCTTGGATATTGAGTATTCTTATATATTGCGAATATTTCGCCACTCCCTTGCTCACTGTGCATTGAGGTCCATTGAGGGAGTAACTCCCTTAACTGTCCATTTTCTAAGTACGGTTTTAGCATCCAGTCAGACAGTAAAAGAACGCCAACTCCGCTAAGCGCAGCATGTAAAAGAGGTGAGCCGCCTTTTGATATCAAATTGCCTGTCACTAACACTTTTTTGTTAACTGCATTTTTCTTAAAGTACCAATAGTTTTTTTGCCGTTCATGGCTTATCAGCAAACAGTTGTGATCTTGCAACTCTTCGGGTTTATCGATAGTTCAGTACTTTTCAATATACGACGGGGCTGCGACCAATGATGCGTTATTGGTCAGTAGATTACGAGCCTTGAGTCGACTGTCTTGTGGTGTACCAATACGGATAGCGACATCAATATTTTCACTGTTTAGATCAACCACGTTGTTATCCAGCTCTAACTCAACTTGTATTTTAGGGTACCGCTCAAGGAACTCTGGAATTAATGGAGTAAGGCACAGGTTACCAAAGCTTTCAAAAACGGAAACTCGCAGTACCCCTTCAGGGGGGCCTTGATCACCTTGCATTTCTTCTAACAATCTATTGCTATCTTGTAATATTTTGGCCGATTGTTGGTGAAAATATTGACCTTCTTCAGTCAGCATTAGTTGTCGTGTACTGCGTTTAAAAAGCGAAGATTTAATCTTACTTTCCAAGTTATCTATATTTCGTGCGACCGAAGAAGGAGCCATATTGAGAGCTCGGCCTGCCTGAGAAAAGCTTCCAGACTCCACGACTTGGTCAAATATTTTGATTAGCTCTAACATATGCCCACCTTTGCGTTTTGCGCATAACTAATTCGCATAATATGTGTATTCTGCTTATATTTCGAATTGTGCACAATGGCTCCGTCGCATTGATAGCGATATTCATTAATCAAATATAGGTGCCAAAATGTTAAAACGTATCGACCTCGCTCAAGTTCAACCTGACGCTTTAAGTGCAATGCTGTCTATCGAAGGCTATTTATCTGACGTGGCGTTATCGAGTGAACTAAAAGAGATGATTAAAATCAGAGCATCAATCATCAACAAATGTGCTTACTGTATTCAAATGCACACAGCTGAAGCGTTGAAGATCGATATCTCTCAGCAAAAGCTGTTTGCTCTCGCAGCATGGCAAGAGTCGCCACTCTTCAATGACACTGAGCGCGCAATTTTGACTCTAACGGATGAAATGACGCTGATTTCGAATTCGGGTGTTTCGGATGCGACTTATCAGCAATGTCTAAGCTTATTAGGAGATGAGTTACTCGCACAGTCTATGATGCAAGTAATCATGATTAATGCTTGGAATCGCTTTGCACTTGCCACAAAAATGACTCACGGATAAAAATTAAAATCAGAACAAGTCCATGTAACTGAGATCAAAAAAGGTTACAGGCTCTTGTGAGCTTGTAGCCTTCTAAATTAATTAGTTCTAGTGCTTTTTGTATATTAGAAATCAAAAGAAAGGCTGAAATCCCAGTAATTCCAATCTGAATTATTTAAATCAAAATGATGCGATAGATACGGTTTTACACCCCATAGATTGAGTGTGAAACCAAGGTTAATGTAGCTATCGGCCTGACTCTGTGTTTCACGATAATCATAGTCAATGTTTTTGAATGATAACTTATTGTAGTGCTGTTTATCATGGCCATATGAAGTTGATAAATTTAGCCAGTTATTAACTTCGTAGCTCGCACCAACTAACTTGTTCAAATAGATACGCTCGTGCCTGATTCGCGTATCCCAATTTGAACTTGAGAGATCTTGTCGATCGATGTATTGAGCGTCAAAGTTTGAGAAGAAAACGGTGTTTTGGTATTTGAAAGCTGAAAATATACCCGTGGTGTACACTCCCGTTTTATCTGTATTTCCACCAATGGAAGCTGATACCTCATTGTAGACTTCATCAAATAAGAAGAACGAATACCCGAGTCCTATATCACCAAATTGGTCGGAGTCGACGGAACCAAATAAACGCCATTCATCATTGATATTGTAGGATGCATTAAGTGTAAAGACGTATTGGTTTGAATAGTCGCCTAAGAAGTTACTTTGGCTCATGGTGACGTCGAATGTTTGATTTACAAATTCGACATAGTCAAACGTGTCATCGGTATTTGATGCTATGTGGGTAGCAGTATAGGGTTCGGCACTGTAGGCGATGTTACTCGCGACTAAAATAGAAAGTGGAATAGTGAAAAAAATTACGTTGCGAAAGGCTTGTATAAGCAAAACAAATGTCTCGGTAAATGATGTCCCTATTATGGATAGAAGTAAGCCCTGTATCGGTCAGGGCTTACTGTTCATTTAAATTAGCCGCGAGCGTTCATTACGCGGTTTTTAAGTTGTTGAATGTTTTTCTTAAAGTTAGGGTTTGAACCAATGTGGCTCTTGATGTTGTCGACGGTTTGTTGAGCTACATCATTCAAGTAAATACCATCAATTCGACCTGACTCTCTGTCGACTGTAATGTGAATTTCACCGCCTTTAGTTGATTCGATGTAACCACCATCTGTACTGATGTCACCAGTGATGTGATTGACTAGCTTTCCGTTTTCGTCGTAAATCTTCACACCATCGTTATGGTGACGCTCATCAATGACGTAACCATCGATTGCATCGTGTGTTGTAATCATCCAAACGTTGTCACCTACTTTAGCTAACTGACGGCCGTTGTCAGCGTCTGGCGTTGCTTCAATTGGGTTTGTTGGGTTGATTTGAATCGGGTGACCTAGTGTTGGTTTCCATTCCTTCACAAGGTTGTGGTCGCTGTCGCGAACGTAAACAGTACCGTTTTCAATGCTTAAGTAGCCATCGACTTCACCGTGAGTCGATACTTGCCACATGTTGTCTGCAATTTGGTCAACTTGACGGCCATTGTCAGCATCTGGCGTTGCTTCAATTGGGTTTGTTGGGTCGATTTGAATCGGGTGACCTAGTGTTGGTTTCCATTCAGTTACAAGGTTGTGGTCGCTATCACGAACGTAAACCGTGCCGTTTTCAATGCTCAAGTAGCCATCGACTTCAC
>NZ_JBFRVM010000291.1:0-335 GCF_041475145.1 Vibrio sp. 10N.222.49.A3 | reverse complement strand
AATGGCCATCAATAAGGGGCTGCGCTTATGAACACTACGTATAAAGATAAATAATTAAATCAATAGAAAAATAAATACTTAAGGACAAGCAAAAAAAACGGCGCGGCAACCTTCTTTTGTCATACGACAGGGACCTTCTTCGATTAAACGCTGAGTCAGGTGGCTCCCTTTCATCATCTCCTTACTTAACGTCCACCTTCATCCGGATGGTATGGCTTAGCAGGGCGAGGGTTTTTAGTGCTGTCAATATTGCAGCCTAAAAAGAGCAGTATGGCGCTGTGAGAGGCTTTCTTCTTAATTTCATTAAATGGTCACGGTTCTTATTCAGCCGCTTA
>NZ_JBFRVM010000290.1:0-405 GCF_041475145.1 Vibrio sp. 10N.222.49.A3 | reverse complement strand
TATGACATTTGGAATGACGCTTTGAAGCATGAGTAATTCGAAAACCAATTTACTTAAAGGAGTTCCGGGGAAAAACTCTTTCTTTTGAAACTCACCCGGCCAATGCGCCCATCCCCAATCTTCTATGATGTATATCCCACCTGATTTTAGATAAGGGAATGATGTCAAAAAGGCGGCTTTTGTTGGTTCATATAAATGGCTGCAATCATCAATAATTAGGTCTACATTTTTTTTTGGGGAAGTGTAATTCTAATATTTGAATGAGCTTGTCTGTATGATCTTGCTTTACTCCACAATAAGGCTCTATTACCGAGTGTGCTGAAGGCCCCTTTCGGTATTGACTTAAGGCTGGATGTTCTCGACGTTTGTCTATGCCTATGATGGATTCAGGGGTGTAAATCTTAT
>NZ_JBFRVM010000289.1:0-200 GCF_041475145.1 Vibrio sp. 10N.222.49.A3 | reverse complement strand
TTCAGTAAGTTCGGGAGGACTTCTCCATCTGTAACCGTCGATAAACTTAGCTCGGCGGCAATGATCTCATAAGTGCTTGTATCGACGGCAATATGAAGCTTTCACCAGACCCTACGCTTGCCATCCGTCCCGTGTTTTTTGACCATCCATTCACCTTCGCCATAAACCTTAAGGCCAGTACCATCAATGGCTAGGTGTTG
>NZ_JBFRVM010000288.1:0-245 GCF_041475145.1 Vibrio sp. 10N.222.49.A3 | reverse complement strand
TTATTCGAGATGATGAGGCTCTAGGGTGTCGTCTCTATGGGGCGTTACGCTTTTCATCGATTTCCCTTTAATGAATCTCATCAATGATAGGGCTTACGTGCGCTTATGGTGCACTATAACTAAATATCTAATCATGACTAAGATTGAGTCAGTGCACTTTTTAACACGCTGGGTGCTAAGTACATGAAAGTCAGGCCTATCGAATTCAATAAACCAAATCCTGCAGAGGTGAGTACGATGTAGTG
>NZ_JBFRVM010000287.1:0-238 GCF_041475145.1 Vibrio sp. 10N.222.49.A3 | reverse complement strand
GAAAAGGAAAGCCCCGACCCCGCGCTACGCTTGCCTCGGTGTTCGGTGGCTTTCTTCTCCTTTTCTCCTTCTCACCGTCCTTGCTCAGTCTTCGCCGTCCTTGTTCGTCGTCAAGCGTCGAGTAATCGATAGAAACGAAAATTGGGAGTGCTCTGTACCAAAAAGCTATTCTGGCAAAATGAAGGGAAGGTTTTGTGTTCTTCTTTGGAGGGAGTAACGCTTCGCTGCTTTTCGGGCA
>NZ_JBFRVM010000286.1:0-1870 GCF_041475145.1 Vibrio sp. 10N.222.49.A3 | reverse complement strand
GACTACTATGAATAAAGCAGCGACAGAATCCTTCGGTATTTAGACCGTCAACCTCCCTCGGTAATCACAGTAGTCGCACTAAGGCGCTCTTGTCCCGTATCTAGTTAAAAAAGGCAGTCTCATCGGTATTTAGGATTAATTACAAGTCGTATTTCCGTAGTCATCTGAATAGCATGTTGTACCGTCTGAGAATGTCGTGTTCCCATAATCATCCGAATAAGACGAAGTCCCATCACTATATGTAGTATTACCGTAATCGTCCGAATAAGATGATGGACCATCACTAAATGTCGTATTACCATAGTCATCCGAGTACGAAGAAGAGCCATCACTGTACGTAGTGTTACCATAATCATCGCTATACGCAGAAAGACCATTGGTGCATGTGGTATTACCGTAATCATCACTATAGCAAGACGCGGCATTAACATGTGCCGCACCTGACATAAGCGCTAAAATAAGAAATCTTTGCATAATTTTGCCTCTTGTAGTTACCAATTGGATAAACTGTAGTTTGGATATTTTAACTTAATTGAGTCGCTTTTGTCCCAAAATCCTTCGCTGAGAAAAACAACCATGAAAAATATAAACTTAGCCCCACTTTACGAAGCTATCGAAAAACACCACCTAATAGATGCATGGCGCGACAGTGTATTAAGTGCTTTCGATTCTCCTAAGGAACATGCTGAGAAAAAATTAGTCGCGGCAAAACAATCATTTACTAGAATGATGTTATCTCCTAAAAACGATGGTTCATCTAACTACCTGTCATGGGCAATTAATACTGCCCTAGGCCTAAAAGTTACTCGTGGGTACAGTGTACAAGCTATTGGTAAGCAACATTGGCAATCATGGGGAGCAGACTCCAAAAAACGTAAAAAGAGCACAAAGTTGAAACCTTCGTAGTAGCTTAAATGACGTTGCAGTTCACAATCCACTAGCCCCACTCGCTTTTGTCCCCTAGCAGGATAGAACTTCAAGAAGGTGTTCTAAACCTTTGTATAGCCTATTAACATCTTTCATACTCGAAACGTAATCTAGACGTAAGGCGTCCGCCGTACTTGCGTATGAGTAGAAAAAGACACTCCAATAAATGATTATTTCGCACTGATTAACTTTAATAGCCTTTGACTGATTAATATCGACTCAAAAGGTTTAAACGTACGCCATGAGTCGATGTACAAGTCGGAGACCTAATCATGCTAAATAAACAGCTCGTACATGCCTTTCATCAATCCTTAAAAAGTCTCTTACCAGATATTAAGCTGGGCCAATCCAGAGAAATACTGGCATCCTATTATGGGTTTAAATCAGCAGCCAGCCTAATTAAGGCTGGTTTCGTAATACCTTCTTATGACTGCTGGTATATAGAACCCAACGAGGATGATGAATTTAGCCCACGCTCTAAACCACAACCATCATTGCCGCATGAAAATTGCGTTCGGAGTCGTCTTCAACAACTATCTAATACTCTACTTTCGGACCCGCAATTAGAAGAAAAGGTTCTTTTACATATAAGCCAAGATAATTCTATTAAGCAATGTGAGTTCTACCATTGGAATGAGATTGCACCATGGATGGTAGACTATCTAGGCGACCAACTAATTGAAAGGTTGATCAGTGAAGATAATGCATCTGCTGCATATTCATATGCTACTCATCACTTCAGTGAGATTGAAATAGACGACGATAGCGAGCCACACGAAGACTACTGGTATAAGAAGTATATTTCTGGTGAAATTCTGGAAGGGGGCGCTCTCCGCTTTGCAAAAGAATACGAAGAAAAGCTGTCTCTAAAGTCCCAATACTTATCACTAATCAAAAGAGCGGCCGACTTAGGCAGCAAAGAAGCAATGATCTGCTCCAGTCA
>NZ_JBFRVM010000285.1:0-5018 GCF_041475145.1 Vibrio sp. 10N.222.49.A3 | reverse complement strand
ATTATAATCGAACGAGAAGGCACAGTGCTCTTGGGTACCTAAGCCCAATGAACTTTGAAAAGCGAAATGTCGCTTAGCTAAGTGTCCAGTCTGACTGGAGCAGATCATAATGCACAACCAATAGCTTACGGAGAAATGGATCATTTTCATGTCTTAAAAATTGTATCTTCAAGTTGAGTGAGTCGAGTACTAGCGATATTTACCTTGAACCACATAGTTTTCTCGCTTATTGCTCTTCAGATTGCTCCAGAGACGCAACCCAGCGCAGGATCTCTGCGGTGGCTTCAATAAGATCGCCAGGAATGTATTGGTCTAACTGCCCATCCGCATATAACGCACGTGCGAGCGGTACTTTCTGCATCACCGGAACCCCTTCTTCTTTGGCAATCGCAATCATACGCTTTGCCATCGCATCAGTCTCTTTTAGGGTAATCACAGGCAGAGGTGTTTCGCCCTTTTTATAGTACAAACCGATGGCAATGTGTGTTGGGTTTGTAACCAGCACATTCGAGCGTTTAACGTTATCTCTTTGGTTAGAAGTTTGCATTTCTTGGTGCAGTTGACGACGTTGACTTTTTATTTCAGGGCTGCCTTCCATCTCTTTGTATTCACGTTTCACTTCATCTTTGGTCATCTTTAACTGTTTAGTGTGGTCGAACTTTTGGTAAGAAAAATCGGCTGCGGCAATCACAATAAAGCCTACCGCAGAGATAATCATCAATTGTTTGATTAATACGCCAGTGATGATCGGTACACACTCTAACCCACAGGTAGGTATCTGCAGTAACGTGTTTAAGTTACCTTTCAGCGTTATCCAAATAATGCATGAAAGTAACGAAACTTTGAGAATGGACTTAATAAACTCAATGATACTCTTTAACGAAAAAATTCGCTTTGCCCCTTCGACTGGATTGATCTTCTTGATGTCCGGTTTGACAGACTCGCCACTAAATAGAAAGCCGAACTGTCCCATGTTAGCCATGATGGCGACTAAGGTTGCAATCAAGAGGATCGGCGCAAGCAGATAAACCATTTCTTTGGCGATGGCGATAGCTACGTCGAGTAGTGCATCTTGAAAGCCCTGATATGCCAATTTGCTTGGCAGTAAAATTAGGGCAGATATGTGCGACATATAGTAATCGGCGAATGCAAACAACACGACAATCAAAGACAGAATCAATGAAGATGAAATGATTTCCTGACTTTTTGCAACTTGCCCTTTTTGGCGGGCATCCCTGAGTTTTTTTGGGGTGGGGAGTTCAGTTTTTTCTCCGCTCATTATTAGGACCTGTTTATTTATTTTGGTTGAATTTTGTTCGAGATAAAGCGTTTTAATCAGGTGAGAGGCGGACGGCTAATTCCTTTTCGCCGAATCGTTCTAAGTAAATCCCTCTCAACAAAGAGTAAAACGTTTTAGCTGAACTCTTTGGACGGCGTTTGTGGTTTCTTTCCACTGCATTATAGGTTTATCGAATAGAGTTACCACATTTCAAAGCATCTATTTTTGCAAGAACAATCTACAAGTCGCTGCAAAAATAAGTTCGAGAGATAAGCAGACTCTAGCGATTACCAAATAGTGTTTAGCTGCTCTGAGAACAGTGCGATTTCAGAGAAAAGTGCTTGAAAGTGGTTCATCATCAGAGCCAGATACACAATCAATAACACACTGGCGATGGCACTTTTGATCGGCATTGCCAAGAAGAAAACGTTGAGTTGTGGTGCGAATCGGCTGATGAGCGCAAGCCCAAACTCGGCAAGGAACATCGCCAGTACTATAGGCGCAGACATCAAAACTCCAAGCCACATTAATTGCTCAAATTGGTCGTAGAAAAAGCGTGCCCACCCTTCTGTTATGGTTGGAAAAAAACCTATCACAGGCCATGACGAGTAACTGGAAAATAGCGCATAAAGAAAAGTGACAAAGCCACCGCCCGAGAAGAACAAAGTGATCAGAGTTTGAGTCAACAATACCGCCGTTGGCGTCGATTGCGAACCGAGGGTGGGGTTAAACATGCTCGCCATGGCTGCGCCTCGCTGGTTATCCACGAGAAAGCCTGCCGCCTCGATTGCCCAAAAGGGGATCGCCGCAATAAAGCCAATGAGCAGACCCAATAACACCTCTTTCCCCAAGATAACCATTAACCAGATTCCATCCGTTTCTGCAGGTAAATTTTGTTGATTAATTATAGGAAATATAAAAAGTGCAAGAGAACACAAGATTCCATTTCTCACCATGGTGCCACCCAGCATTTGCTTGTTTAAGATCGGCAGGAATATAAAACAAGCCATTAACCTAGGAAGCGTTAAGCTGTACAGGAACAGTGCGTGGTGCAAATCATCGTAACTCATCGTATTTGCGGGATTTTATCTAAGGTCAATGTTGCAAACGAATGCAGCTCGGCGCCCAACCACTGTGCGGTAACAAACAAGGTAATTATGACGGCAATCAGTTTAACGACAAATCCCAACGTTTGTTCTTGAACTTGAGTCAGTGCTTGGATGAGTGAGACTAAGGTGCCAACAAACGCCGCAACCAGAATCGGTGGCAGCGACAAGAATAGAACAAGCGTTAAAGCCTGAGTGGCAAAGTGGATTATTTCGGCCGGATTCATATTTCTCTCCTCACTATCCGTAGCTGAGTACTAAGCCATGAGTTAGCTTGGTCCAACCGTCAAGTAACACAAAAAGCAGTAGTTTGAATGGTAGCGAAATTGTCATCGGCGATACCATCATCATCCCCATTGCCAGTAGGATGTTGGACACGATTAGGTCGACAGCGATGAAGGGCAGATACAACAAGAAACCAATCTCAAATGCCCTAGTTAGTTCACTGACCGTGAAGGCGGGGAGTAACAACAATAAGCTGTCTGACTCTAAGCGGTCGAAGTACTTCTGTGGCCACAAGGTTCTCGCAGCATCGGTAAAAAACACCGTTTCAGTTTCACGGATGTGTTTTTTCAAAAACTCTCGATATGGCTGCAGTCCGCTTTCAATCAGCCCTTCAACACTGTCGGAATCTTCTAGGGATATTTCATGTTGTGTAACGTAGTCGTAGGTTTCAAATCCTACTGGTGCCATAATGAAGATCGACAAAATTATCGCCAATCCGTACAGCGCCATATTGGGTGGTATTTGTTGTACACCCAGTGCGTTTCTCAATAGAGAGAACACCACAGCAAGCTTTACGAAAGAGGTCGCCATCATTGCAATGAAAGGAACCAAAGCAAGTAGGGCGAGCGTGACGATTAGGTTCAGTTCATCAGGTAACTGGATCATGCTGGCTCCTGACTACCGCCAAACAATTCGAGAACGCGAACACCTAAGCGTTCATTGATGCTCACAAGTTCACACTCACCAATAATTCTTCCGTTTGCTCGCATAGTGACCGGGTTTGAAATTGGCTGGTTAAGCTCAAAGGTAAAGCCAGGTTGTAGCGCGTTAAGTTGTTCTAAAGTTATGGTTTGCTGACCAACATCAAAAGTGAGTTCAATTGGCAGTTGCTTGTGGTCGGTAAGTACTTCAGAGCTATTGATATCGTTCATATTGGTTTCTTTATCTAGGATGTGGAGTATGGTTTCGTCGAGTTGGCATCGCCAAAGGTTTTGATTGGATATCTGAAAGAGCACTTGATGTTGTGCGATGTGGCAATCATCGAAAAACACCACATCCCCCAATTCCAGTTGCTCGAATTGGCTGACTGCCAAACGTGTTTTGCCAAAACTCAACCAGAATGGTAGTGCAATATTTTGACTTAGGTAAGATGGTGCTTGTGGCAACGCGCCAAGTAGCACATCTCGACCTTCATGCACCCAGAGGCTAAGAGATGCGTCATCACGGTTGATGGTGAGCATCAATACATTCTCTTGCTGAGTTTGCTGTTCAAGAGGTTGTAACTTGCTTAAGACAGGAAGCTGCCCAAAAAGACGTTTAATCACATCGGTGTATGGTTCAATCTGGCTATTGAGTAACGCCAATTGCAATGAGTTTGGTAGTGATTCAAAAGCCGTTGAGTCAAGCATGTCATGTAACCACAACTGTAATTGCGCACCACAAAAATCTATTTTGATCGTTTGCCCTCCAATGAATAACGCCAAACGATAGCCAGTAAATTGAGGTTTTGGCCCTAGCGTAACCGACAGGCTGTTGCTCAGGCTATCTTGAAAGTGGCATTGTTTCGCACATAGTTGATTGCTTAGCGAGATGCTTGATGCGTCGACTTTAGGGAAATTAAGTATCATCATTCGTCCTCAGGCTTCCATTCATCATAAATACTGCGTTGTTGTCGAGAACGTTGTTGATCTTGTTGTTGGTTCATTTGCTCGCTGATTGAGATTCGAATCGGTTGTTCAATCCCCAAGCGTTGTAAGCGCTCAACCAATTCTTGTTTAGCGTTTGGGTTGATTAGCGAAAGGGCATGCTCTTGTTTAATTAAGACGCTGTAACCAGAACTGTCGTGCTTAATGGAGATCTCACCACCTTTCAATTGACCTTCATTGAGAAACAGTCGGACCTCCTTCTCGTTCGCTGTTGGGAGAGAAACATAGATCTTTTCGACCAACTTACTAATCAGATCGTTCACGTTTCTTGCCGAGCTGCGAGGTGTTTGCGCTTCCATACTCTTTAGGATCACATCACCTTGAGTAGTCGGTTGGTTTATATTCGCCGCCGAGTGCAGTTTGGTGCCCACTTCAGAGGTTGAATGATGTAAATCAATGCGCTTTAAGGGTTTTAGCTTCTCTTCAAATGCGGACAACGTAGCTTTCGCTTCTGTGTTAATCTGCGCGTTACTTAAGGTTACCGCTTCTTTTACTGTCGTATCGGGCTTTAGTCGCTGACCATTCAAGACGTTTTGCACAGAGGTAGCGGCTTTACCATCAAACTGGATTGGCGCTGGTTGAGTATTCAAGCCTTTTGGGAAACCGTCAATAATGTCTTTGGGATCGAGATACAAGCCATCAAGAGATGCGCTTGAATCCGTTGAATCCGTTGAAACCGTTGAAACCGTTGAATCCGTTGAA
>NZ_JBFRVM010000284.1:0-457 GCF_041475145.1 Vibrio sp. 10N.222.49.A3 | reverse complement strand
AATACGTGGATTCCATATATGAAAAGGGGCATAAATCAGTTTCTGAAAATTGAGCATTAGTGTGATCACCAAGCGATTCTGTCGTATCGTAACTACCAAGCGACTTTGTCATTCGCTTAATTACCGAGGGAAATTGACGGTCTCTATTTTTACGTAATCCTTTGACTAGTGCTACGAATTAGTCAGGGGTGTATAGGATGATCGTTATGGATACTCAATCTCAGCTTACCGTGGATATCATCGCAAAAGTTGCTCTCGGTAAAATCTCAATTACTAATGCCTCTAAGCTCCTCAATAAGTCTCGCAGAACCATCGAACGTTATCTCAGGCGATATCGCTCTGATGGTATCCGATTTGTGGTTCATGGCAACACAGGAAGGGCACCCGCTAATAAAATCCCCATTACCTTAAAGCAACAAGTTCAAGCTCTTATAAAGACCAAGTATTACGACTTTAA
>NZ_JBFRVM010000283.1:0-236 GCF_041475145.1 Vibrio sp. 10N.222.49.A3 | reverse complement strand
GTTAGCCAGCAAGGAGTCGGAAAAGCTCAAATCAGACAATGCCCCTCAAGATCGCGCGCATCAAGAGCTCGACGAGTCGGCGATATCTCAAGATATAGAGATGGAAGCGGGTGATATGGTTGAATAGCGCATCAAATAGTCGATAGCCACACAAGACAGAAATAGGTCATTGCAAACCAAATGTATTAGGTATTTTTATGTTACCGAGTTTGTCTAGATTAATCTTCGAGACCTTG
>NZ_JBFRVM010000282.1:0-236 GCF_041475145.1 Vibrio sp. 10N.222.49.A3 | reverse complement strand
GTTAGCCAGCAAGGAGTCGAAAAAGCTCAAATCAGACAATGCCCCTCAAGATCGCGCGCATCAAGAGCTCGACGAGTCGGCGATATCTCAAGATATCGAGATGGAAGCGGGTGATATGGTTGAATAGCGCATCAAATAGTCGATAGCCACACAAGACAGAAATAGGTCATTGCAAACCAAATGTATTAGGTATTTTTATGTTACCGAGTTTGTCTACATTAATCTTCGAGACCTTG
>NZ_JBFRVM010000281.1:0-351 GCF_041475145.1 Vibrio sp. 10N.222.49.A3 | reverse complement strand
CTTAGTGCGTATTATGGGTTTAAATTATGTTGAGTGGTTCGCTGTGCTTAACTGAATAAGAACGTGGGCGAGTAACATGCTCAATGAGGAGGTCAGCTTGTCTGGCCTTTTTGATGCCCGTTAGGAAAATCGTTGTTAGAAGTTAACCCGTAACATAATTTGCACAATGCGCACTTGTCATAATTCAATTCTGACTAATCAAAACAGGTTTTTGATGTGTCTAACAAAGTGCAGTTTGTTATCAGGTAACATACCAGTATGTCAAAAAATGACATACTAGCCCCGCAGGGATAAGGGCACTCGATACAGTTCTTGGGCATGACTCCCCAAAATGCCCGAAAAGCAGCGAAG
>NZ_JBFRVM010000280.1:0-2775 GCF_041475145.1 Vibrio sp. 10N.222.49.A3 | reverse complement strand
AACCCCAACCCTTCGGGTGACCGATTGAGATTTTGAAGATGACCTTTTGAGGTCATTTTTTTATGTCTGGAGAATTACGAAATGAAGACCTAGAGGTTATTTAATTTAGGACCCTTCCCCGACGAAACGGGGCCCCTTCCCAAATGAAATAACTCTCTCCTATTCTCCTTCTCACCGTCCTTGCTCAGTCTTCGCCGTCCTTGTTCGTCGTCAAACGTCGAGTAATCGATAGAAACGAAAGTTGGGAGTGCTCTGTACCAAAAAGCTATTCTGGCAAAATGAAAGGAAGGTTTTGTGATCTTCTTTGGAGGGAGTAACGCTTCGCTGCTTTTCGGGCATTTGGGGGAGCCATACCCAAGAACTGTCTCGAGTGCCCTTATCCCTGCGGGGCTAGTTTCGCTAATCCTCGTCGCTTGCGGTCGGTGTCTGATTTGTATAACCACCACCTAATAGAGAGCTACTCAAGTTCTTGGTCTCAGACCAAAAAGTCAACCAACGCGTCACGTTTGCCTGTAACTTAAAAGCATGCCATGATACAAACACTACTTTATAAGTAGAAACGCAAAAAACCACAATTAAGTGGCTTTTTTTTCAAGTTAACCCAGATACTAAAATCTCACAGCTAGTAGGGTTACTCTAAAACTCAGAGGTAAAGATGAAATACTTAGAAATAGTGTTAATTATCATAGATTTATTAGGTAAAGCTCTTGAGCTTATCAATCATTTGATAGGTTAACATTCAAAACTTATGTGGGGCAAAGTTAGCGCTGAGCTCCACAATCATCTAATCATTCAATCATTTCAACTGTTATCAAATGATGTATGTTTCTCTTTACATTGTCAACGTGTTTAATGCTACTTAGAGTGCGCATTGTGCAAATTATGTTACGGGTTAACTTCTAACAACGATTTTCCTAACGAGCATCAAAAAGGCCAGACAAGCTGACCTCCTCATTGAGCATGTTACTCGCCCACGTTCTTATTCAGTTAAGCAAGCAAACCACTCAACATAATTTAGACCCATAATACGCAGTGATTGTATGTGAAATATGAGGAGTTTCAGCACCTTAGTCCTTACGGATTTTGCGTACAACGCCGGATTAAGTCCTTAATGTTGTGGGTTTTATGGATTTTGGCTGCACGTTTATGCATGTTGAGTCCAATATTGTTGGCTATACTTTGTTTTCGTGTCTCTGATTTTTACGCTGACGTGTCGCCGTTTCCAGAGACTTTCTACTACAAACACACTTTATGAGGAGGAAAAAAACTTTGCGCGCTTGTCTTAATTTTTGAAGGAGATCACATGCTCACGCCACACTTTGCGGATCTCGTGCATCATCACTTTGATGATATCCACGACGCCGCGGCCTTTTTCCACGTTCAACCGATCACGATCACGGTCCAGCGATGGCTCTCAGGTGAAGTCCCTGTGAACCCGATGGCCGAAAAATTGATGAACATCCACGCTCGCGGTTATTTGCCTTTAGACCATCGTTGGAATGGATTTAGGGTTCACTTTGACCGTGCCACCTTGATCACGCCTGAACGACGCGAGTTTAATCCGAAAGAATTGCTCAGTTTTGCGTATTGGCGCGACGAACATCGCCAGCTCGTCGAACGCCACGGTCGAATTGATTCCCCAAAGTTCTACCCACCTAAGGAGCATCCATTGCCATTTCGTGGCGGTCGTCGTATGCCCGCGAAGCCTTGGGTGCCGGCCAAATTCAAATAATACTAGGTACATCACCCAATCGTACTAAATGCTACTCGCTCTCCAGGATTTAGACTTACTACCTCACCTGTTTATTAATTCACAACTTTACTTTGAGTCAACAAAACTGAAAAAGCTTGTTTAAAAGTTCAAAACTCAACCAAGTTAGGCAACTTCACGTAAATTGTTCATGAACCTTTCGAAGACTAATTTAGCTTTCTTAGTGCTTTCAATGTGAATAGTAAGATATTCACTTTCATCAAATTCTAAATCTAATTCAGAGCGAATAGACAATAACAGATGCGGAGTTAAGTCGTTGACCCTAAAAAATTCTGACATACAGAGTTGGCTGAATACTGCGTGACTTTCGTTTTGAACGGCCCAATTTGCATCAATTTCAGATGATACCTTGTCTCTAGATACGGATTCGTTGTTAAACGAGCGATTGAGTCTGTCCCAAGCCCCTTGATCTGATATACCTTCAAGATTCATGTTCTTCATAATAGTCAAACAACGTTCAATTTCGTTATTATGTTTCTGACGAAAAGTTTCTAACAACTCGATATGAGCTTTTCGGCTAGATAAAGCTGCACGTTCTGTCAATAAAGTCATGTAAGCAGCTGCTACTTCACCCATAAAGTTAGTAAGATTTTTTACTGTAGCTTCTGAACCGACTAAGTTAATTTTTGATATCAGTGCTGAACTGCTAGAAAATATACTTGAAATAGTCTGATCCGAAACATTTAGGTCACTCATAGATGCCAATATGTTCTGACACCTACTTAAAGCTTCTACGCTCTCAAGATAAACTTCTTTCTTGAGAAGTTTCTCTCTTTCGATAGATGCTAATTTCAATTGGTGGTTATTTTTTAACTCCTCCAATACCCCAGCATAGCCAGACCTGACTAATTCCACTTCACGGGTTATCGCGCCGATATCTTCTTTAGTCGCTAAATTGGTAGCCTTAGAGGAATGATCCGCACCAGCAGTAGGCACAAAAAAGCCTCCCGTTTGGGTAATGCCGTTCACTTAAGAGTGAACGGCATTTTTGTTCTTAGCATACC
>NZ_JBFRVM010000279.1:0-737 GCF_041475145.1 Vibrio sp. 10N.222.49.A3 | reverse complement strand
TGAGTGAGATACACGAGCAGTACGAAAACCCCAAATTATCTAGCGCCCCTAGAGCAATGGCAGACATCACCAAACTGCCTTACTTCTTGCAGCACATAGATGAAACGGACACCGTGGAATCAAAAATTCTGAAAGCTCATCTGCGAGCACTACAAGAAGCATATTTCGGCAATGCTACCCGCCAACAAGAGCTAGGAGGTAATAACTGGTTCTGTATGCGTGATTTGATGGCACTCGATCCGAATCGCCACCCTGAATTTCTTGAAGATATGATCTGGACAGTGCTTGAAAAGACGGCGAAGAATAATCCTGAAAGGTTTACTCGATATAATTATTCATCTTCATTTGCAATGTCAACTTCGGTTATTTTTGAATATGGTCTGCAAACTGAATACCCTTGTTACAGCCCTATCCCTAAATCCTTGCAATTTAACGGCTGGAAATATTAATCTCGGCACAGGATATCCATCGAGAGTGAATGTAATTTCAGGTATAAGGCCAGTACGAGAGAGTAGGAACGGGTTAAATGTCTTTATTCTAGACTGCCGCTGCTTGGGCACAAAAACGTTCCTTTAACCCCTTATATAGCCCAAGAAAGTATTACGTTCCTGTTTCCATGAGTAGCAAGCAATAAAGTATCCTCTTAAAATGGCAGCGATCGCATCGGTACGCTGCTATTCGTTCTAATGAATCATTAGAGTAGTAGCTCTAGCTCATTTCTGCCCGTGCGACGTGAA
>NZ_JBFRVM010000278.1:0-2117 GCF_041475145.1 Vibrio sp. 10N.222.49.A3 | reverse complement strand
GAAGAATAGAAGAATAGAAAGAAAAAAGCCTCTGAGAACAGAGGCTTTTAAAATTACGTTTCAGCTAGCGTGTTGCGTAATGCTTACAGGCCTGCGAAGTCCGCAAGGATAGCTGCTTTGTCAGTTGCTTCCCAAGGGAACTCTTCGCGACCGAAGTGGCCGTATGCAGCAGTCTGCTTGTAGATAGGTTGAAGAAGGTTCAGCATCTCTTGAAGACCGTATGGACGTAGGTCGAAGTTTTGACGAACTGCTTCAATGATGATTTCGTGCGCTACTTTCTCAGTACCAAACGTTTCAACCATGATAGATGTTGGATCTGCAACACCGATAGCGTAAGACAGTTGAATCTCACAACGGTCAGCCATGCCAGCAGCAACGATGTTTTTCGCAACGTAACGAGCTGCGTAAGCTGCAGAACGGTCAACTTTTGATGGATCTTTACCAGAGAATGCACCGCCACCGTGACGAGCTGCGCCGCCGTAGGTATCAACGATGATCTTACGACCTGTTAGACCACAGTCACCCATTGGCCCACCGATTACGAAACGGCCTGTTGGGTTGATGAAGAAGTTAGTGTCTTTGTTGATCCACTCAGCAGGAAGTACTGGCTTGATGATCTCTTCCATTACCGCTTCACGTAGGTCAGGTGTTGTTACTGAATCACAGTGTTGAGTTGAAAGAACAACAGCGTCGATACCAACGATCTTACCTTGGTCGTATTGGAATGTTACTTGAGATTTCGCATCTGGGCGAAGGAAGTCAAGCTTGCCGCTCTTACGTACTTCAGCTTGCTTCTTAACAAGAAGGTGAGAGTAAGTAATTGGAGCTGGCATTAGGATTGGTGTTTCGTTAGTCGCGTAACCAAACATGATACCTTGGTCGCCTGCGCCTTGATCTTTAGGATCGGCTTTATCAACACCTTGGTTGATGTCTGGAGACTGCTTACCAATTGTGTTTAGTACTGCACAAGAGTCAGCGTCAAAGCCCATATCAGAATGAACATAACCAATTTCACGAACTGTTTCACGAGTGATTTCTTCGATATCAACCCATGCAGACGTGGTTACTTCACCGCCAACCATAACCATGCCGGTTTTTACGTAAGTCTCACAAGCAACACGTGCTTTTGGATCTTGTTCAATGATGGCATCAAGAACAGCATCTGAGATTTGGTCTGCAATTTTATCTGGATGGCCTTCTGAAACAGATTCAGAAGTGAATAGGTGCTTAGCCATGAGAGCTCCACTTTTAGTTTAGTTTTTAGTTGCAAATAGTTAAATGCAAATAGTTTATGCCGTCGCAATCGAGGAAGCGTCGCCATTCAATACAGTATATTTTGTAGGTGTTTCTACATCTAGACGGCTATTTTAAATTCCAACGGTCGAATTACAAGCTCTTTTTTAGGATATGTCATAACTAAACGTTTGCGTGTTGGTAGAGGGAAGCCATTGTTAAGTGGTGTAAATGATCGAAAATTGCGGAAAATGACCGTTAAAGTACCAGTAAAACGTTTGCAGTCGCTATAGTCGTTTGAGAGAATACCCGCGCTAATAAAAATGAAAACTTTAGCATCTATCTCTTTTTTAAATCGCTTATGTATCCAGGAGCAGACATGCCTTCTCGTAAAGATCTAGCCAATGCAATCCGCGCACTTAGCATGGACGGTGTTCAACAAGCAAACTCAGGCCACCCAGGCGCACCTATGGGTATGGCTGACATCGCTGAAGTTCTTTGGCGTGGCCACTTGAACCATAACCCAGCAAACCCAGAGTGGGCTGACCGAGACCGTTTTATCCTGTCTAACGGTCATGGTTCTATGCTGATTTACTCTCTGCTTCACTTAGCAGGTTACGAGCTTTCAATTGAAGACCTAAAAAACTTCCGTCAACTGCACTCTAAGACTCCAGGTCACCCAGAGTACGGTTACGCTCCTGGTATCGAAACAACGACTGGTCCTCTAGGTCAAGGCATCACCAACGCTGTTGGTATGGCGATGGCTGAAAAATCATTGGCTGCACAGTTCAACAAAGAAGGCCACGACATCGTTGATCACTTCACTTATGCGTTCATGGGTGATGGTTGTCTGATGGAAGGTATTTCTCACGAAGCATGTTCTC
>NZ_JBFRVM010000277.1:0-3004 GCF_041475145.1 Vibrio sp. 10N.222.49.A3 | reverse complement strand
CGTCGCACGCCCCAAAGTTGCTTAGACCTTTATTCATTCGCATCCTGTTCATGAGCTTTTGCCCTACTAAAAGTTATCTATTCTACTAATGCTGTTCGTTGTGAATCCCCGTGTTGTATTACGGGGCACTATCTACGAAACTTTCAACCTTCCCTAACTATTCGCCAGTGTTTGAGCGATAGCAAGCCATAATCATCAATGATGCATATCATTTAATTGATAATCAAAAGAGAGCATAATAAAAAACTATACCGCCAATTATTGGCTAGATAGCGTTATGTGAAGAGGATGATAGGTTTGGGTGATAATAAATTGAGAAACAATCCATGTTGGTGTGGCTCAGGAAAGAAATATAAAAAGTGTCATCAAATTCGAGAAGATCAAGAAGCAATTAGTCGTAGAGAATTAGAAGCTTACAGCAAAAGTGTAAGGAATAAAAAAGTATGTAGCGTGAGCAACCTTTTTCCAGATGAATGTACCAGCAAGATTATTAATGCTCATACAATTTCAAAAAGTGGTTCGCTTCTTGAAATTGCTGAAAGTGGGCATGTTATGGGTGCAAAACCGAGTTTATCTGGCTTAATTAAACACGAAGGAAAGCTAGTTCTAGAAAAAGTTGGTGTAAAAAAAGCATCGACATTTACAGGCTTCTGCTCAGTTCATGATAAGGATCTATTTATACCTCTTGAGGATGAACCAATTACACTGACACAACAACAATTATTTTTGTTAGCTTATCGCGGATTTTGTAGAGAGTATTTCAATAAGGAGTCAAACAAAAAAACCGTTGATATGATGAAAGAGGCTGACCGTGGCAAGGGAATTGAAACACAAATTCACATGCAAAAACACGCAAGTTTGTTTGATTCCGGTGTTGATTTAGCACTTCGGGATTTACGATATCTCAAATCTAAGCTTGATCCCGTGCTTACTGGTGATAACTTCTCCGCAATTAATCATTGCGTTATCGAATTTAAAAGCGTACCTAAACTTTTGGTAAGTTCCATGATTGCGCCAGAGATGGATTTTCATGGGAATAGATTACAGACTCTCGGTATTCAAGATCAAGTTTTTGAATACATATTTTTTAATTGCATTGCATATGACGGAAAAGGAGCATTTATTTTCTCTTGGTTACCAGAGCACAATAATTATTGTAATAAATTCATTGATTCGCTACTCGCATTGGATGAAAATCATATTTCGAACGCCCTTGTTCGATTCTGTTACTCATTCAGTGAAAACACTTGGTCTACACCGTCTTGGTGGGATTCGCAAAGTAAAGAGGCTCAAAATTCTATAGAGGCTAGGCTGTTACAAGGAACTCCTGTTGCTTTGCATCCTTTAGATTGTTTGATAGATGATGGTCATGAATTTAATGCTTTTGATATACATCGAATCTTAAGGATATAGCAAAGAGTTTAAAAACGATTCCCGATCATTAGTCGTTTAATAAGGTCACGTATACAAAATCTTCAATAAATTATTCAAGAACGCTCCCCCGCTCTACCAATGCAAATTAAGGCCGATATACGGCCTTTTTTACATTACTTTTCTCAATGCCCTCTCATACTTTAGCGACTTTGACGTGATTTTTATATCGGTCAAACACCCAATCTCAATAAGAGCAATACCAATAAGGATCTCTTGTGGACTAACGGGTCTACCATAAGGCCGCACTGTACGAAGACGACTAATTGGCAAATTTGCCTTATAAAAAGTTATTCATTAATCGCTAATATTAGAATTCCTGAAACACATTTATGTCCAGAGGCTTCATAGACCTGAAGTTTTACTCGTGGCACTTTTCTCAAAAAGTGCCAACTAGCTCAGATCTGCCCCAAAGTGTATCACGACCGATGATTGACTAATTAATGGTGAGTTGATTTTGTAATACATATGCTAACTAACAACCCTAGAGTGCAGGTGTTTTTTTCGTAACCCATCACTCGTGTGCGTACAAAAATCACATAACCATAATATATGACTTGAGTTGCTTAAAAAGATTGAGCAAGATGGACAGAAGTAAATGACTATATCCCGACTGAAAAGCGTTATGCACAGGGGCAATTAATGACGAAAGCGAAACAAGCTTTAAGCATAAAAGGTGATACGTTTAACCCATTTCCAGAGCCATTTAAATCTCGCCTTGGTCAATCTGAATGCAGAAGTTTAGGTGATTCTTTTGGGCTCACTCAGTTCGGTGTGAATCTGGAAGTATTAGAACCGAATGCGCAGTCGGCTCTTCGCCATTGGCACACAAGGTCAGATGAGTTTCTTTATGTACTCGATGGTGAGCTATGTTTAGTCAGTGATGACGGTGAGCAGACATTATTTGCAGGAATGTGTATTGGCTTCCCTGCTAGGGTCGAAAATGGACATCATTTAATAAACCGTAGTAGCGAACAAGCTAAATTTATAGTTATAGGGAGCCGAGTTGCAAAAGACGAAGCCCATTATCCAGATGATGATTTCAAATGGGTTGTTGAAAGTTCTGGTGAATGGACTCCCTCTAGAAAGAACGGCACACCATACTAGTGACTGTTAAGTAGTAGGAGGGAGACTATGATTCCAACAGCGATTCTTATTCATGTTCAAAATGTCGCATTGGGCATCGATTAGTATCAAAAAGCCTTTCCTACAGCTGTATCTGTTTATCATCCTAGTTTCGACTTTACCATGCTCAATTTGAACGGTTTTTCTCTTGAGATAGTACAAGCAGACGAAAAAGTAGGCTCGTGTAAATGTGGGACAGTTTTATATTGGTCGGTAAACAACTTGGATAAAGCACTGGATCATTTTGAAGAGCTTGGTGCAAAACTGTATAGAGGCCCAATGGCAATTGAAAATGGGCTTTTTATGTGTCAAATCGAAGACCCGTTTGGCAACTGATGTGCACCATTAATACTGGACAGGGAGCTTAGTGACTTTCCATACTTATGCTAATTCGTGATTTGCTAATACTTGGTTCTCCGAAACTCATTTCTGTCCAAAACCTTCACAG
>NZ_JBFRVM010000276.1:0-597 GCF_041475145.1 Vibrio sp. 10N.222.49.A3 | reverse complement strand
TTTGTTTGACCGAAACAAAGGCCGGTACGTGGTGAATATCAAATTGCTTAAACCAATCGGGGCTGATGGAAAAGCCGCTTTGAATGGGCGCCTTATTGGGTGAGCGTATCAAGGCCTCGATCCGCTTGGCCGTGGCCGGAAAACCTTCAGGTAAGACACCGCGTATCACCAGTGGCACGCCTAAGTGCTCACTTTGCATCAGAAGCTGCTTGAGCGCGGTCTTGGGCATGGTGAGTGACACAAACACCATCACCCCTTTTGGGGCTTGGTCAGGGTGGCGCGTGGGTTTTTGTCGCCCCAATAAAGGGGAAAGACTCTCTTCTTGTATCAAATCTTGAACCTTGCGGCTGAGAGTCAGCGCTTCTTCTCGATAAGCCTGGGCTTTATTTTGTATGTCGTCCGTAGGCCACGTCTTCGCCGCCTCCGGTTGTTGAGTCATTTTTTGCTCAAGCTTGGCAAAAGCTTTGAGCTCTTGCTCAGTGTAAGCCTGGGTGGGTAACGCAATAAAAAAACACAGAAAAACAAGAGAGCGTCCAAAGGCGCTCTCAAAAGATGGAATGGTCATAATAACCTCTTCTTTATGGCCGCTGAAAGGGT
>NZ_JBFRVM010000275.1:0-466 GCF_041475145.1 Vibrio sp. 10N.222.49.A3 | reverse complement strand
GTGGCCGGAAAACCTTCAGGTAAGACACCGCGTATCACCAGTGGAACGCCTAAGTGCTCACTTTGCATCAGAAGCTGTTTGAGCGCGGTCTTGGGCATGGTGAGTGAAACAAACACCATTACCCCTTTTGGGGCTTGGTCAGGGTTGCGCGTGGGCTTTTGTCGCCCCAATAAGGGGGACAGGCTCTCCTCTTTTATCAAATCTTGAACATTGCGGCTGAGAGTCAGCGCTTCTTCTCGATAAGCCTGGGCTTTATTTTGTATGTCGTCCGTAGGCCACGTCTTCGCCGCCTCCGGTTGTTGAGTCATTTTTTGCTCAAGCTTGGCAAAAGCTTTGAGCTCTTGCTCAGTGTAAGCTTGGGCGGGTAACGCGATAAAAAAACACAGAAAAACAAGAGAGCGCCTAAAGGTGCTCTCAAAAGATGGAATGGTCATAGTAACCTCTTCATTATGGCCGCTGAAAGGGT
>NZ_JBFRVM010000274.1:0-1817 GCF_041475145.1 Vibrio sp. 10N.222.49.A3 | reverse complement strand
GGTTCATGGGGCGGATACTTTTGAACTACCAAAAAGGAACTCAAGACCCCTGTTTCGAGAGGCTTTCTTTGTTTCAGTGAGTAATCCTAAAACTATGATTTTTCTTTCGGCATTCTTGCCTCAATTTTTAGATACAACTCATTCTCATATGGCGCAATTTGTCATAATGTATCTATCAATTTGCGTTATTGTAGCGAGCGTCCATTTGAGCTACGCACTAGCCATTAGCCGCATAGGGAAAAAGCTGAGTACAAAAAAATTCGAGGGTAGGCTAGCAAAAGTATCAGGTAGCTTATTTATAGGGATGGGTAGTGGGGTCCTTCTAAGTTCAAAGCCCTAAATATACAAACTGTTTAAGACTGATTCGCAACGCGTGGCGGTTTGAGTTTGAATCGGCTTTAGTGATTAAGGCACAATGGTTTAGTTTGGTGGCAGCGTTACTCATTACTTTATTGGTCGTCAGGTGTAACTACGTTTCAGCACAAATAAATACAAGGATTATGTATGTTTATCATTTCTTTGACTTATCAGGTTTCTCTGGAGAAAATTGATGCCTTTATTCCTGAGCATGTGGATTATCTAAATGAACAATATGCTAAAGGTTACTTCATTTTATCTGGGCGCAAAGAACCAAGAACTGGTGGTGTAATTATTTCCACTATTAGCGACCGAAATGAACTTAATGAAGTACTTGCTTTAGACCCTTTTAATCGAGAAGGTTTAGCTAACTATGAAGTAACAGAGATAGTCCCTACAAAAGCATCAAACAGTCTAAAGTTCCTCGTTTAGAATCTGGCACATAACGAGTGTTTCAAGTGGAATTCGCAACGCGTGGCATTTTACTATGTGTTGGTTTTGGTGATTAAGCTAGCGTTATGCCTTATCAAATTCGGAGAATATATGGATATCTTGATTGAGCAAGAAATTGAGCTTCATCGGTATGAAATACGTCAGAGCCTTCCTGATATTGAGCGTCTAATCCATCCTAGCTTTTCTGAAGTTGGTAAATCAGGCACCACGTATGACTTTGCTTCAATTATAGAAATGATGAGTTCAGAACAACCTTCAGGAGTTCGAATTCATTCTCAAAACTATGAATGTGTTCAACTTGAACCATCGGTTCAGCTACTAAAATACGAGTCGGTTTTAATAGCACCGTCAGGCGAGACTACCGATTATGCAAAACGTTGTTCTATCTGGGCTTTTAATGGCTCACGGTGGCAATTGAAGTTTCATCAAGGGACGCCATGCTCAACTTTCGAATTGATCTAGAATCAAGCTTGGAAAGCGGGTAGATATAGGTTTTAGAACCAGATTCTTAACATTTGGCATTTTTTGGTTTAAATCAGCTTTAGTGTGTACGGCACCGTGGGTTAAGTTTTATGGTGGCTGCCCACTATCTAAGCGGGCTTCATGTTCTAGGAGGGAATTTTGCTCGATTTATTCAAGAAAGTGATTCTAATTAACCTCTCAGCGGCACTCATGGTTATAGCTCTAGCCCAGTTTGTTCCCTTCTTCGCGACTACTCAGTTGATCGACTTCTTGTTCTTTGTTGTCATCGTTATATGGATTATAGCGAAACTAATGTGGGAAGGAGGCATCCATAGTAAGACAACTCGGTTAGATGACCCGAGAACAGATAAGGTCTACAAAATGGTAGAAGGGCATGATTTCGAAAAAGATCAGCACGATCACTATCGCATGAACTACCAGACAGGTTTGGTTTTCTTTATAGCCGGTCTACCTGCATTTATTACTTGTTTAGTTCTTCAATTTCATTGAGTACGAACATAACAATAAGTGATCCGCACCAGCAG
>NZ_JBFRVM010000273.1:0-633 GCF_041475145.1 Vibrio sp. 10N.222.49.A3 | reverse complement strand
ATATCGAGGATGTTCGTATTCACGATTTGCGCCATACCTTTGCCAGTTATGCGGTGTTAGAGGGGTATCCTATCCCAATGGTGTCGAAACTGTTGGGTCACACGCGCATTTCATCCACGCTTCGTTATGCTCACGTGGATGATGCGCAAGTATCGCAATCTGCTGAGGCGATAGGGGAAGTTATTAGTGGAATATTATCAGGTCAGCTTGTGAGTAACCCTAAAACTCGAAAAGTAAGAGCATCCAAACCTAAGCTGACGAAATCTCCCCCTAAACGCAGAGGAAGACCTATCAAAGCAATACCTGAACTTACCGATGAGGAGGTTGAAAGGCTTAGATATGAAGTGGATTTTTGGGAATGGTGATGAAAATATCTGTCGGAATAACATAAGTACATCAAATTTTAAGGTTAGGGTTTTGGTGAAGTTTGTGTTTGAGGGCAGTCACACTTGGAGGTCTATGCTCATTTACTTTTCACTTGCCTCACCGTAGACCTTTAGCCCTGTAGCATCAACGGCTAAATGCTGAATTGCTTCTTCACCAATCCAAAATATCAGTGACTAATGATTGATTAAAGCTTGATTATATTGCTTCCAGTGAGTTTCTTTATAGCGAGGCTTGGTCATTAATCTA
>NZ_JBFRVM010000272.1:0-2040 GCF_041475145.1 Vibrio sp. 10N.222.49.A3 | reverse complement strand
ATGTTATCGTCTGGTACTTCACTTAACTCTTCGACAAAAATAGCACCACGTTGCTTGAGCCCTTCAACAACAAAGCGGTTATGCACCACTTCATGGCGAACATAAATCGGTGGCTGATACAGTTCAAGAGCGCGCTCACAAGTTAGAGCTTATCTTGATGCATGGCAATCAGAGAGTCCTTACCTGTTTCCAACCCCTTGTAACACTCAACCCATATCCACCAATCAGTTGGGTATATTCTGGCGACAGGCTCGCCAGTTGGCAGGATTGGAAGGTGTACGTTTGCATGATTTACGTCACACCTACGCCAGTATTGCCATTCAGTCGAAGGTAAACTTGATCGTGCTGAGTCGCCTTTTGGGGCATGCTGAAGCGGAAACGACGCTAAAGTATGCACATTTGGGACGTGATGACGTGTGTCAGGCCGCTTCTCATGTGTCGGGAGTGCTCGTTAAAGGTATGCGCTCATGAAGTCACTGTTATTCACTTCTAAAGTGATTCAATCACTTCATTCGAAAACTCGAACGTATACGGTGTGGGATACCCAAGTGCCAGCGTTAGGAGTTCGAGTTTATACCGATGGTCGCCGTTTCTATGTGACTCATTTATCCATTCCCAATAAGACGTTGGCGGCAGTGGGACAACTGACACTAAAAAAAGTGAGACAACACGTACGTGCTTTACAGGCCTCTTTTTTAGACAAAGAGACGAAACCGATACGGTTGATCCGCTTTGATGCGTTGGTGAAAGAAGAATGGACGGATAAGGTCTGCAAGGGATGGAAAGTGAGTACACAAGGGACAGCGTCGAGCGCCTTAAAAAAGCATTTGTTGCCCGAGTTTGGACGTTTTCCTGTCAGCCGTATTGATTCGTGTCATGTGCATCTTTGGTTTGATGAACTCAGCCAGAATTACGCAGGGGCTGCCAACCGTAATCTTGATGTGCTTCGTTCTATCTTCAAATATGCGGTGAAACAAGGTTATTGCATGGAAAACCCTTGTGATGGTCTCAAGCAAAATCGTAAAAAAAAGCTCAATCGTTTTTTGAGTTTGGACGAGTTAGCGCGGTTGCATAACGCATTAACGGTGGTCAGCCAGCAAGGTGATATGGAAGCGTGCTGTTGTCAGGTGCTAAAGTTGGTGTTGTTAACGGGATGTCGAATTTCAGAGGTAACAAGCCTGCAATGGTCTTTTGTTAAAGGCAGGGAGTGGCACTTGCCGGACAGCAAAACGGGTGCGAAGGTGGTGTATGTGGGCAAGGAAGCGCAGAAACTCCTTTCAGACATACCAAAGCAAGCATGGACACAGCGTAGCGAATCACACGATGATGTGTTTATGCCTTTGCGTCGTTTTGTGAGTCGGTCGACTAAGGTTAGTATGGTCTGGCAACAGGTGCGAGCCTTAGCCCATATCGAGGATGTTCGCATTCACGATTTGCGTCATACCTTTGCCAGTTATGCGGTGTTAGAGGGGTTCCCTATTCCGATGGTGTCGAAACTGTTGGGTCACACGCGTATTTCATCCACGCTTCGTTATGCTCACGTGGATGATGTGCAAGTATCGCAATCTGCTGAGGCGATAGGGGAAGTTATTAGTGGAATATTATCAGGCCAGCTTGTGAATAACCCTAAAACTCGAAAAGTGAGAGCCTCCAAACCTAAGCCGACGAAATCTCCCCCTAAACGCAGAGGAAGACCTATCAAAGTAATACCGGAACTGACCGAGAAGGAGGTTGAACGGTTTAGATATGAAGTGGATTTTTGGGAATGGTGATTAAAATATCTGTCGGAATAACATAAGTACATCAAATTTTAAGGTTAGGGTTTTGGTGAAATTCGTGTTTGAGGGCAGTCACACTTGGAGGTCTATGCTCATTTACTTTTCACTTGCCTCACCGTAGACCTTCAGCCCTGTAGCATCAACGGCTAAATGCTGAATTGCTTCTTCACCAATCCAAAATATCAGTGACTAATGATTGATTAAAGCTTGATTATATTGCTTCCAGTGAGTTTCTTTATAGCAAGGCTTGGTCATTAATCTA
>NZ_JBFRVM010000271.1:0-6346 GCF_041475145.1 Vibrio sp. 10N.222.49.A3 | reverse complement strand
CTAAGAGGCTAAATTATCGATGAAAAACGCCCCTATTGGAAGGGGTTGGGGTGTAGATTTGACCACACTGTTTTTACATTAACGCCAAGTTACTCTTATACAGGGGCACTTTAACCCCCAAAATACAGGCTAAAAATGACGAGATTACAGTTAACGGCAATGAACGCTAGAACGCCTCTGGACAATAAACGAGTTAATCATGTTTAAAATCAATACAAAAAAAGAGGCCATACCATATTGACCTCTTTCATATATTCATATTCTTGAGAGTAAACTACATTTATCATCATTTGACCCATGGTGTTTAGGGCGTGTTGATCTTTCGTGATTATTTTTTGAACGGCATAGCAAGGAGTTATAATTTCTTTCGCCAAAAACAAAACACGACGCCAAGTCATGCCAAGAACAATGTTAACTGATACTCGATGGGAACTGCTGCTACAAGTTATGAAGAGCACTGGTCGTATTTATGATAAGCCTGAGCACAGAATGACTTTTGAAGGAATACTCTATCGAATGAGAACAGGTATCCCATGGCGAGATTTACCTCAAGAGTTTGGTGAATGGAGTACTGTCTACAGGCGTTTTAATCTTTGGTCAAAGAAAGGCGTCTTAGTTAAAATTTTCAATCAGTTATCAAGCACTGCCGATTTTGAATGGGTCTTTTTAGATGGCTCTATTGTCCGAGCACATCAACATAGCACGGGCGCGGCTACTGAAAGCTCGGAACAAATAGGAAAAAGCCGTGGGGGCAATTCAACGAAAATTCATTTAGCAGTGGATAGTGGCGGCTTGCCGATTTGCTTTGATTTATCAGAAGGTCAACGCCACTACATAGTGCATGCCGAAAGCTTAGTTGCACAACTCGATGAAGTTAATACCATCGTTTGTGATAAAGGATAGGACAGCGAACCTTTCCGTTGCTTTGTTAAGGAACGTGGCGGAGAAACGGTAATTGCTAAACGAAATTACGGACAAGATATAGACAAAGGCAGTATGGATTGGTGTTTATACAAGTATCGTCACTTGGTCGAAAATGCCTTTGCGAGAATTAAGCATTATCAAGTAGATATGACAAGCTAGAAAGGAATTATGCCAGCATGTTATCGCTGGCATTCATGTTAATGTGGCTACCGATGTATTGCTGAACATGAGATGCACTGCAAAGATCAACACGCCCTAGTAGAAGCACAAAAAATCATACGGAATCTTGCAACCATCACGTCCAGATGGCGGACTTGTATCGAAATGGAGCTATCTCTGATGAAGAGTTAATGGAAGCAATAGAAGATATGCGCCAAGCTCAAGAGGAGTTAGAGGAAGCACGCAGCAACTACTGTTAAGCAAGCTTCCCTCTCCTTTATGGCGTAAAGCAACTTGGCTTGATCCACCAACATCATTTAGGTCGAAATTAGCCGCATATCACAGAGCCAGCTGGCTCAAAGATGGACAAAAGCGTGTTACGTTCTTAGGAACACTTCTACTATTCGGATTACCCCTAGTATTGCAATCATACGGCCACCCTACACGTGGCAGACCAAATTTTCGTATTTATTATTAGTAATGTGTGCAATACCAAAAATACAAAGTTAAGAGTGCTAGCTAGTAAGGTTATACTCCCAAAAACAATCAAGCATTATCTTCTCAAGATCTATAGAGGTTCACCTTTATTTCTTTAAATATATCGCTAATTTTCCAAGAGGAAATTATTTCCCTAGAATCGAGCCAGGAGACCAATCCTTGATTCTCAGGTGTCGCTTTTAGTCTTGGCGTATGGTAACCACGGGTTATTTCGGAATATGGCTTCGGGAGACTCGCCAATACATCACGTACTTCATCGTTACTCAAATGAGAGTGATATTCATTGAAGAGTGAAATTTGCGTTGCTATCGGAGAGGAGTTCTTTATCAGAGCACTAGTTATATCTCCGTCAATGTTTGGTAGATTTGCATCTGAATTGACGATGGTTGAACCAACAAGTGCAGAACGCTCTGGAAGATCAACTAACGAATGTAAATCCATCAGTTCGACGACTTTTATCTTGTTTTTCTGAGAAATATCCGACTCAAGCAGCTCTTCCAAGAAATCATCTTCTAATGAGAAGTCTTCTGGCCCAGCCAGAAATGTATCGATATTATTTGCCACAAACAATACTTGCAACTCTCTTTCGTTGAGCGCGTTTAGACTATCAGTACAAAATTCGATTTTCGCTTCCTGAATTAATATTATAAGCTTTGTTGGTTCAACCCCTTCTGGAAAATGTGTAAATGACTTGGGTAAAGCTCGCATATACTCTTTGTAGCTAATATCAGAAAGAGAATTCGCGTTAAGAAGAAAAGAATGTATAGACTTCGAATCACTATTACTGGGGACCGATTGTTTCAGGATAACCGATCTAACAACGTCTCGATCGAGATACTCAACCAAGCTTTGTGCTTCAAAACTTTCACTTGCCATAAAGAAAAGGCAATTTTTCCAGTTTGGCACAATCATAGTTAAACTGAAGAGCATAGAATGTAATCTATCGGGCACATCTTCTAACGTCGGTAATTGTTGCGTCTGTTGCTCAAGAAAATCTTGGATCGTATTGAGGTCAATCTCTTCACGGCGAACTACATCCAAAATAGCGGATGTTTCTTCTTCAGTATTAGTTTGGATAGCCAAAAGAATATTGCGTAGGTAATCGCCAAAATTACTCTCAATTCGATCTATCAAGACAGTACTGTTCGTCGCACGTATTGCCGTGAAGTTCCTTGTATGCAATGGGGTGACATCTTCCTCTCCCAATATCGCTTGATAAGCGAACTCTATGTTAGCTAACGTAAGGTCAAAAAGCCCCTCTTCAAACATTGAGTTCACAATGTCAAAGTGCTCTTTGATTGCTTCGAAGTCTTTAACTTCAAAATTGAGGCAAACGAGCCGCTCTGGATCGAGCTCAGGCGAACTAATCAGAATATCGGAGAGATTCTCTGATGCAAAAACGGGGAATTCTTCAAAATCTCTTGAAATGGATTTAATTGAACGTTCAGTTAATCCTCCAATCAGCTGAACAACGTGTATAAGGTTATTTGGACTAGAAAGTACAGTCAGTGCAAAATCACTCCAGACATTAGCTAACTGTTGGAGAAATTTTGGGACATAACTCCCGCTGCTGTAATAAGCCATAAAGAAGTCTTCACAGTTGAAAAACTCTTCCATAATGTACCCTACAAGCCTCTCTAATTGACTTTGGTAACGGTGTTGTTCACTCAACAGAGTGTCAATAAGCGAGATGTTTAAAACGTAACTTTGTCCAAAGTCCTCATCTCTCATCGCCGCAATAACTTCGTTTGGATTATCAATAGGAAGATCTGGCTCTGGCGTAATAAATGCACGTATTTTAATGAGAAATTTATTGTCATTGGGAGACAATCGACCAGAATGAAAAAGTGAGGTGTACTGGTAATAGGTATCATCCAGATAACCTTCTAACAGCAGAAACCGAGCAAGCTCTCCATTCTGACCAAACTCCTCGAAAAATTCCTGTAGATGGTCGCCATTCAATCGTAATTGTTCATGGAATTTCGCTGTTCTAAGCCCTGCAATCTTTGGTCTAAGATCTCGTATTGCTCGTAGAGTTTTGGTTTTCTTTTCCTCTGCCTTATGTTCTATCTCCTCTTTGCGTTGAAGATAAGTTTTGTGCTGGTCTACATTATCTTGGAGTGCAGAAACATCCAAGTGACTATAATGACCATGAATGTTTCGACAATAGATGTATCGAGCCTCGATCAGCTCTTCAAACTTTCCAAAGCCTGTCAACTGGGCAGTAGCCACTTGATTATTTTGCTCGATACCCACACTAATGGCGTGTGATGGCAGCATCTCAATTAGAGCCATCGCATATATTTGACGCAACTCTTTTAAGTCAGCAGGAATTTGACGTTCAGCGATATCAAGTTGCTTTTCGAGTGAAGTAATTTCAGCTCTAAATTTTTTTTCTCCGTGACTTATTAACTCATCTTGGAAATTCAATATTGCGGCGAGGGTCCCTTCGCCTCGGTGTAATTTTTCGAAATCCCGTGGATAAACATTTTTGTAGATCAAAACGGCAAGGAGTTTATTGGCGTCGAGCAAATATTCTCCATCTGTTTTCAAATTATCCATATAAATGCTGTATTCATTAAAGATGTTTTGAATCAACCGTAGATCGTTTAAATAACGTGATACCTCTCTAAGAAACTGACGATCAAGGCCTTCGTTAAGCGCAAGTCTAGCTCCAATCTTCAAGACCATGTCAATTGAGTTCGATGAGTTGATGATCGGAATAACTGGAATGATAAATTCGAAAAACTTGGTTCGCTCTGTGTTCGCAAATATGTCATCGCGTAGTGCATATAGGAATCGAATATGACGTTTTACGCCTGAATTTGCGTTAACAAGACCGTTAATTTCACGCAACGTAACGAAAATATCAGTATTGTCGAATCGGTCTAGATCCTCAATGATTACAAGGTCGTAACTAGTTTCCTGGAAAAAGTAGATTATCTCGTCTAAATGACGATTCAGTATTGAGGATTCATCATCACATGCGGGCTTAATTTCGACATTTTTTAGCGAAATACCCTTGAGTGACAAACCAAAGCTCGCGACATAGAAGTGATGCAGTATCCGCCAGAGGAATGCTGTAGCAAACACAAAGAAACCTAAATTGACTGAGTTTTCGAACGCAATAGGTTTGAAATAAGTACCGCTGATGACTCCTTCCCGCTGCTGAAACACATACCAAAGCGCGAACATCCCCAACAAAATGTACAGTGACTTAAAGATCGCCCCAACACCAGGCGACTGAATTCTCTTAAAGCGAGATAACGGGAGTTTATTTGCATCTGCACCGTAAAGCATCTGCTGTAAAATACTCCTCTCGATCTCCTGACGATCCACCGTTTCTACCTTCGTTTCAGCTTCGGTAATGAAAGTCGCGAGAGAAATATGAAGAACTGGCCGTCGATACGTCTTCAGAAAAGATTGAATAATGCTGCTCTTTCCTGAGCCATAAGGGCCCGTCAGGGCTATATTTGAGATTTTAGAATTATTCGTTGCAAATCGTAACGCTTCTGAGTAGGTGCCTGCTTTATCCGCGTCATCTGTCGGAGCTAGATCTACGAACTTCGATTGCATATCGCTGGCGTTTTTTTGTTCCAACCAAGACACCGTTTTATCAAGCCCCTTGATGAGCCAACGTACAAATGAGGTAATTATTTTATTCATATATGTATAGTTATTAGATTTAAATGAATTGGGGGACACAATGACGGTACATGTATTTAGCTCTCTATATTATGAATCTCGGCTAAATCAAAGGACTTAATCCAATCAGTACGATACTGAATCATTAGGGAAATTTGGTCAAATGCTGATGGTTAAAAATGGGATTATTAGAAACTCTAAATTAAAAAGGGGCAGATCTGAGTTAGCTGGCACTTTTTGAGAAAAGTGCCACGAGTAAAACTTCAGGTCTATGAAGCCTCTGGACATAAATGTGTCAGCGAACTTGCTAATTTAGAATTCAATAAATTACTTGAAGTATGGAAAGCAACCGAAACATAAAGCTCTATCACTTAGCCTTATGTTTCTTTCTCAAGTCGTACATTGTTTTAAAACGTATGGGCGAGTTCCACGCCAGTTACAGAAAAACCTGACATCAAAGGTATTTTCACTAAGTACAGTTCATATCCACTTAAATCTTGCTCTTTCAACTTTTCTATTGCTGAATCAACTCGGCCTCTAAAAAAGTTTTCAAGGTCGTGCTCTTCAGGCTTTAGAGTGTAGAAACAAAATATAGTTACCTTTTTTTGCTCTCTATTTGAGAATAAAACTGAGCCAGACTCCCTTTTTTCTACAAGGTTTTGTTCTCGTTTGGTTACCATGTCTTTAAGCTCTTCTTGCCCTTGTTTATCAAAAAAGCAAAACGTCTTAGCGCACTCAAATCCATGTTCATACTGACACATTTCATGAACTAGCTTGCTAAAGAATTCGTGTATATATAAACGAGGTTTTTCACCATTTTTCAAATAGAACTCATCAAATTTATCGGAGTTTGGTTCTAGTGCAACAAGATCCACACCTTCATCTTCAATGTTTTCGATTCCTCTTAATCTATCGGACAGGTAATAACCGAGCCAATCAAGTTCATCATGAATGTACATTTTCTGATTACCCGAATTGTTAATCCTCCGATGGATATAGTCCAAAAAGTCATGAGGTAGAGGGAGCATATCAGTAACCACATACAAATCGAATATGTTAATTGCCCACGGCATTTCTGAAGAACGAAACCTTCCTGAATTCATTGTATCCGCCCCATGAA
>NZ_JBFRVM010000270.1:0-5480 GCF_041475145.1 Vibrio sp. 10N.222.49.A3 | reverse complement strand
TCAAATTTTTCTTTAGACACAATCGTGTTCCTTCCTAGTTATGATTCGCCACGTTCATTATTGAGCGAGACGCGCCAGAAATTGCTATTTTATGCGCCAACTCTCGTTAGCGCAATATTTGGACGCATTGTTCTTTCAAAAAATGAAAAAAATGCGTCCCTTTTGTTTAACCACGCTCTGCAATGATTGCATTAGCAACATTTTTTGGCACTTCAGCGTACTCACTAAACTCCATAGAGTAAGAAGCACGACCTTGTGTCGCAGAACGTAAATCAGTTGCGTAACCGAACATGACAGACAACGGAACTTGTGCACGAATTATCTTCAGGCCAGCTGTCCCCTCGTCCATACCTTCGATGATGCCGCGACGACGGTTAATATCGCCAACAACGTCACCCATCCAGTCTTCTGGAGTAGTTACTTCAACTTTCATCATAGGCTCAAGCAAAACTGGTTGCGCTTCTAGTGCACCTGTTCTGAAAGCCATAGAGGCAGCGATTGTAAACGCCATCTCACTTGAATCTACTTCATGGTAAGAACCATCATATAGTGTAGCTTTGATATCCAAAACTGGATAGCCCGCTAATACACCATTGTTCATTTGCTCTTCAACGCCTTTAGCGACAGAGGTAATGAACTCTTTTGGCACGATACCATTGGCAATTTCATCTACGAAGACAAAGCCTTCACCGGCTTCTGATGGTTCCAGTTTCAGCCACACGTGACCGTACTGTCCTTTACCACCATGTTCGCGGATAAATTTACCTTCAGCTTTCGCTGTACCACGAATGGTTTCACGATAAGCAACTTGTGGATTACCAACGTTGCAGTTCACACTGAATTCACGCTTCATGCGGTCAACGATGATATCTAAGTGCAGTTCACCCATACCAGAGATTAGTGTCTGGCCAGTCTCGTCATCCGTTTCAACACGGAACGATGGATCTTCTGCCGCTAGCTTACCTAACGCGATAGTCATTTTATCTTGATCAGCTTGAGAGCGAGGCTCTACAACGATCTGAATAACTGGGTCTGGGAATTCCATACGTTCAAGAACAATTTTATGGTTCTGATCACATAGAGTTTCACCAGTAGTAACATCTTTAAGGCCGATAATGGCTGCGATGTCACCTGCTCGTACTTCTTTTACTTCTTCACGCTTGTTTGAGTGCATTTGAACAATGCGCCCTAAACGTTCACGTTGTTTCTTCACAGAGTTGTAAGCTGTTTTACCGCTTTCAACAACACCAGAGTAAACACGGATGAAAGTTAAAGTACCAACAAATGGGTCTGTTGCAATTTTAAATGCTAGCGCTGAGAACGGTTCTTTGTCGTCTGCATGACGCTCTGCTTCGTTCTCGTCTTCATCGATACCTTTAATTGCAGGTACATCGACTGGAGAAGGAAGGAAGTCAACAACTGCATCTAGAACAGCTTGTACACCTTTGTTTTTGAATGCACTACCACATGTAGCAAGTACGATTTCATTATTAAGGGTACGAGTACGAAGACCTTGTTTGATTTCAGCTTCTGTTAGTTCACCTTCTTCAAGGTACTTATCCATCAGCTCTTCATTTGCTTCTGCAGCAGCTTCAACAAGTTCTGTACGATATTCTTCAGCCATTTCTTGCATGTCTGCAGGAATATCTTCGTACGTGAAAGTCATGCCTTGGTCAGCTTCATTCCAGTTAATCGCCTTCATCTTGATAAGATCGACAACGCCTTGGAAGTTTTCTTCAGCACCAATGTTCAGTTGAATTGGAACAGGAGTTGCGCCTAGGCGATCCTTGATCTGTTCAACTACACGCAAGAAGTCTGCGCCTGTACGGTCCATTTTATTAACGAAAACCATACGTGGAACTTGGTACTTATCAGCTTGACGCCATACAGTCTCTGACTGAGGTTCAACACCAGATGAGCCACAGAACACAACAACTGCACCATCAAGCACACGCAGAGAACGTTCTACTTCGATTGTGAAGTCAACGTGCCCCGGAGTGTCGATGATATTAATACGGTGGTCAGAGTACTGAGCTTCCATACCACGCCAAAACGTAGTAGTTGCTGCTGAAGTGATCGTAATACCGCGCTCTTGCTCTTGCTCCATCCAATCCATGGTTGCTGCACCATCGTGAACTTCGCCGATTTTGTGAGAAAGACCGGTATAGAACAGAATACGTTCACTTGTGGTTGTTTTACCTGCATCTACGTGAGCAACGATACCGATATTACGGTATTGCTCAATAGGAGTTTTACGAGCCACGGTTGAATCCTCTTATTAGAGACTTAGGGACTATTGCTATGTCTAGATTATGCGTTAAAAGCGATACTTCGCTAAAAAGTGCTTGCCCTAGAAATAGCAATAGTTCCTAGCATAAGCATAGGAACTAAAGAAGTGCTGCAAGGAAACTTGCAGCACTAAAAAGGTATTACCAGCGGTAATGTGCGAACGCTTTGTTTGCGTCAGCCATACGGTGAACGTCTTCACGTTTCTTAACCGAAGTACCTTTGTTCTCAGACGCGTCTAGCATTTCAGCAGCTAGGCGTTGAGCCATAGATTTTTCACCACGCTTACGCGCAGCTTCAACTACCCAACGCATAGCAAGAGCGTTACGGCGAACCGGACGAACTTCTACAGGTACTTGGTAAGTTGAACCACCCACACGGCGAGATTTAACTTCTACCGCTGGACGAACATTTTCAAGAGCTTCTTCAAATACAGCTAAGTGATCTTTACCAGATTTCTCAGCCATAACTTCTAGTGCAGTGTAAACAATCTTCTCTGCAGTAGATTTTTTTCCGTCAACCATAAGGATGTTAACGAATTTTGCCAGCAGCTCAGATTTGAACTTAGGATCTGGAAGGATCTTACGCTGGCCTATTACGCGACGACGTGGCATGGAATTTCTCCGTTGTCTTCTTCAGGTTTTTTCCAAAACTTTTCAGAATAATAAATAAATAGTGTTTGGCCTTACTTAACGCTTTCTTTTAAAAAAAAGACGCATTAAGACTTAGGACGTTTCACACCATACTTAGAACGACCTTTCTTACGGTCGTTAACGCCTGCACAGTCAAGTGCACCGCGAACAGTGTGGTAACGCACACCTGGTAAATCTTTAACACGACCACCACGGATAAGAACAACACTGTGTTCTTGAAGGTTATGACCTTCGCCGCCGATGTATGAAGTAACTTCAAAGCCGTTAGTTAGACGAACACGACATACTTTACGTAGTGCTGAGTTCGGTTTTTTTGGAGTAGTAGTATATACGCGAGTACATACACCACGTTTTTGTGGGCACGCTTCTAGTGCAGGCACGTTGCTTTTAACAACCTGCTTTACACGAGGAGTACGTACCAACTGGTTAATAGTTGCCATTAACTAGCTCCTGATTTACTTGAAAGTAAGCTTGATGAAAAATCTAGCCCTATTACACATAGTGTAAATAGGGACGCAAAATTCTATTCAGCAGTGGGATGTGTGTCAAGAAATATACAGATCTTTTTTAGCCGTCTAGAGCTCAGGATGGTCTTTATTTAACCACACTGATAAAATGCAGCTACCAAGTGACTGATTTGTCGTTCAAAACAGTCAGTTTTACGAATCCATCGAAGTCCACTTGATCCAGAGAGCTTGAAGCAAGTTGTTGTAGACCTCGACTATAAAGATCTGTTTTTAATACCGACACATGTTTAACGGTTGAGATTTGATTGAATAACTCATGATTTGGAAGGCAAACATACACCGCATCTTCAACCAAAAGGATGTGATCCTGTTGTTGCGAGTACGCCAATGCAAGCTTGAGTTTGTCTACTGATTTTACAATATGAAGCATAACGTTCCCTAGAAAGTCAGTATTTTTTTGCTCTGAGCTAACTTCTGCGTCAACTCATTCACTTCTAGCGCAGTCACATCGATCAGTAAGTTATCAGTCGAGAGACCAAACTGATTGAGGCTATGTTGACACACGTAAACCTGCTCGATGTCGTAGAGGTCCATAAGCTTGAATGCAGAAATATAGTCACGTGATAAGGATTCATCAGGCTGTTGCGCTTTGAGAAGCTGTGTAACGCCATCACCGACAAAGAATACGCTAATGTCTTCACTGTAAGCTGAAGCCGCTAACAATGCGTCTAGCCCCTCCCTACCCGCAGCCGTTGTATGAGGAAAGCTGTTAAATATAAATGCTAATGTGCTCAAAACTGGACAACCCTATCTTGCGTCAGAAGTGCTTCAGATAAACTCCCTAAGCCAGCTTGGGTAAACCCAGCCGCCAAGTTAGAGGCACTTAATTGATGTTGCGCCGCTTCTTCAGTGCTGATAACTCCACGCCTTAGCGCAGCAGCAACACATGTCTCTAGGCTAACATTGTGCTCGTCCGCCAATTTTTGCCAAGCGGCAGCTAAATCAAATTCATCATTAGCAGGCACAGTAATGCCAGAGCCATTACTGACGCCGTCTTGATAGAAGAACACACTGTGAAGTTTGTGGCCCTGTTTCAATAGAGCCACAGCAAACTGATAAGCACTTCTTGCGGATTGTGAGCCGTAAACGGGTCCATTAACTAAGAGTGTATAGCTTAACAACCCTCTTCATCCTCTGTTTTACGTTGACGGATGTACAAGTACACTGTGTGCTTAGAGATATTCAATCGCTCAGCAACGCGGTTAATCGCGTCTTTGATGTCGAAAATACCTTTGTCGTATAGCTCCATCACGATTTGGCGATTTTTGGTGTTGTTCGATACAGATTTGTCTGCATTGATTTCTTCAATCGTGCGTTCAACCGTTTGATCGACAAGTTCTTCAACATCACTAGCAAAGTTAACAGATGACGCAGCTTCGTCCGCGTCTTGCGTAGGCATGAAAGATTGCAGCACTTGTGAGAATGGCGCATCTAAGTTCACGTTAATACACAGTAAGCCAATCACTCGGTCTTCACCATTGCGGATAGCAACCGTGATCGACTTCATTAGTACCCCGCCTTTAGCGCGAGTAAAATATGAACGAGAGAAGTTACGCTTAGAACCTTCAATATCTTTCAACATCTTCAATGCAAGATCGGTGATTGGCGAACCAACCTGACGGCCTGTATTTTCACCATTGGCAATTTTAATCGCTGAAGTATTGAGGTCTTCTAAAGAGTGTAAAACGATTTCACAAAACGGACCGATCAGACTCGCAATACCATCAACTACGGCCTCATAAGATCTTAAGATAATTTTATCGTGTTCACTGAATGGCATGACATGGACTGATTCCATTTCGAGTAACATGTCCGCATTGACTGTTTCTGTAGTAGTCACTTATTCCTTACCTTCGTGTGAAAAATCAACAAATTTATGTAAGTTTATCAGAAAATTTTAATTGCACACCTAGCTAACATTGCAACTAGTGATTTAGAACAAGTTTAAAAATCAAATACTCATATTCAAGTCATAAAAAAAGCCTAACTTAAAGTTATAATGCCGATCGTTTAA
>NZ_JBFRVM010000269.1:0-1891 GCF_041475145.1 Vibrio sp. 10N.222.49.A3 | reverse complement strand
GAACAAGCTTACTGGGTTAGGTAGGCGCTGACGGATCCCCTCATATTTTCCCTAGTCCTGCGTTGTGTGTGAGCCTTTGATATTCGAACATTCCCCATTGATATTGGGATTCATTAATTTGATATCGCCGATGATTTCGTACCTCTCTCCCTAGACGAGGTATGGATAGAACTCGGCGGTGTTTAATGCTGTTGGCTTGGAAGTCAAAATGCCATTTGGCTTGTACTGCAATGAGGCCATTCCACCACATCAAGATTTCAGCGAGCAACGCAATAAGAAGCAGGATATCCAATCGCTTAGTACAACGAGTTCTGTTGTGACGAAGTGCGATTCCATAGGCGGTACTCTTTAGATCGCGGAAGGCTTCTTCTATTTGCACTGCGTTGATAGAGATGTGTAGCGGAGTGTTTTTGACTGGTTCTGCTATGGCGTTGGGCTTTTCTGCCTTTTTCTAATCCTTTATAAACATAGGCTTCACAAGATATCGGTGATCTCTTTGCTAATAAGCAGTGGCCAAGATATTTGGGTTTATGGACAGCGTTTGGATAAAAGGTTTTATTTGAGACCCAAGGTTTTTGGGGTTGTTTGATTGATACTTCACCTCGGACACGACCTAACCAAAACCAACCTTTCTCCTGAACTTGGCGGAACCAAGTATTTCTAAAACCCGCATCAGAAACGATGATCGGACTGATTTTATTCGGTAAAATACTCTGCAATTTATCGAGGAATGTTTGGTGACTTTTTGGTGAATTGTATTGGCCATACTCAAAAACTTGCTCAAAGATTGTGATGGCTCGTCCATCAAGTGCAACGGATGCTCTTAACGTCATATAACGAAGTTGTTCACGAACATCAGACCAATCCACAAGGATGACAGGGCAAGGGTTGGCGCCCGTTATTAAGTAGGCATGCCATTTATAAATAAGGTCTTTTTCACGATGTAGTTGGCGATTTCCAAGCAGTCTATCAACGCGTTTGATCGCATGTTTTACCGTGGTATTAGTTTCCAGTTTCCGACCTAGTTTAGTCAACGTTAAGTCTGAGCCGTCAAGTACACTTCTTGTAGCAAGTATCAGAGAACTAACGCGTTTTTTGTGAATGGAGGGGCATTGGTTTTGTATGGTTTTTTGTAGAATCTGAATGTCGCGCATTGTTAACCCACTTGTTCGAAATGTGTGTTCAGCGATATTCATTAGATCAAAGACGGCGATGCGCGTCTACCTCATTGTTTTTATGCATAATTATGAGGGGATTCGCAAGAGGTAGGCGTGATCTTCACCATCAATATTGGACACTTCATTAAACGACTTTGCCATACCTGAATTAATTCATAATTTACTAAATTAGCAAAAACACTGACAAAGTTTTGTCCAACAACGAGCTAGCTTAGATCTGTCGGGTGGACGACACTTGTTACCAAGTGCCGTCTCCCTAAGAACCCAGCGTGCAACTTTCACTGCACTAGGCTCAAGCCTCCACAAAGGCATCAAATGATACTCAGCAACTTATAAAGCAGTCGGAGCAGGTTCGTTCCAATAGTTACGAGCTAGCCTTTTGGACTTCCTTTTAGCCAAGTATTCTTGGTATTGAGGGTAAAATGTTGTCACTGCACTTCGGATTTTCACATGCCTTTCTATTGGCACTTTGGCTATTTGGAAGAGATTGAACTGGCAATCCATATCCATGATCTTCTGCCAACCGTGAAACTGCCACTGGCCTTTTCGGTTGATGAAGTATTTTAGGGCGATCCAAGTTTTAGACTTTGTTGGATGACGCCTTTTAGCCCAGTACCATCGTATGGAATAGCTTGTTACCTACATATCCGACTACCTGAAACTTGTCGTCGAAATACACGGAACGGGACGACTCTGTCTCTAAACTGAATTAC
>NZ_JBFRVM010000268.1:0-876 GCF_041475145.1 Vibrio sp. 10N.222.49.A3 | reverse complement strand
TGGTGGTCTATCTGGTGAGCTAGGCATGCAACCAGGTAAGCAAGTAACAGTTGATACTATCGACGTAACGTCTGTTGGTGGTGCTCAAGAATCTGTAGCTGTTATCGATGCGGCACTTAAATATGTAGATAGCCACCGTTCTGAACTGGGTGCTTTCCAAAACCGTTTTGACCACGCAATCAATAACTTAGACAACATTAACGAGAACGTTAATGCATCTAAGAGCCGCATTAAAGATACTGATTTCGCGAAAGAGACGACTCAGATGACTAAATCTCAGATTCTTTCTCAAGCTTCAAGCTCGATTCTAGCTCAAGCAAAACAAGCTCCGAACTCGGCACTTAGCCTACTAGGTTAACAGGTTGAAAGGCCACATTGAACATGTGCATTATTGGTCATAATTGTCAATGTTAGGCTTCCACAAATTAGCTCGTGGTGAGAGATGAGCGCTAAATAAACCCAGCTTCGGCTGGGTTTTTTATTGCCTGCGATTTGGTAACGGTAATTTTCGAGATCAGGGGGGAAAGAAAAAGCGAGATTCCCTATCACGTTCGTTCCCCACTGTAGGGAATGACCGAGTTGGGAAATGATGATTTCATTGCTTATTGCTTATTGCTTATTGTATCGAAGTAGCCTTTCGTCATTCCAGAACCGAGTAGAGCGAGATATCAGGAATCCTTTCTTATATCAATGTTCTGATGGATGTTGATACACATAGTGTTAATACCAATCGTAGTAAATAACTTATCACCCTAGCTTGCTAAAAACTCGATAACGGCGTGAGAGCTTCTAATTGTAGAATAACTACTTATCGAAAAACCCTGCCTTGTTCTCAAGCATTTTTCCTGCGCTATTTCTACTTACTTACTTACTTAC
>NZ_JBFRVM010000267.1:0-304 GCF_041475145.1 Vibrio sp. 10N.222.49.A3 | reverse complement strand
CAATGGGTGGTCGATTGTAGGCAGGTTGGTTATGGTCAGGCTGCACTGAGCTATTTAGCTCGCTATCTCTATCGTGGTGTGTTGCCTGATGAAGACATCATCCATATCACCGATGATACGGTCACGTTCCGCTATAAAGAGAGCCAAACCAATACATGGCGAACGCGCACTTTGCCCATCCTTAAGTTCTTGCTGCTCATTTTGCAGCACGTGCTCCCCAAAGGGTTACAGCGAGTAAGAGACTACGGATTTTTACGTGGTCAAGCACACGCCTTAAGAGTTCGTATTCAGCTGTTGCTGTTGA
>NZ_JBFRVM010000266.1:0-3017 GCF_041475145.1 Vibrio sp. 10N.222.49.A3 | reverse complement strand
ACACTAAGATATAAGACAGGAAGTAATTATAAATCAATGCTTTATTGATTTTATTGTTAATTTATAGACTCATCTAAGCGGAGAAGAGCCCCAAGCCTTAGGTAAACATTCATTTTCCGTTCATTAACTTGATGATTTAGCAGCGCTATAAATAGATAAGATTGGCAATGTAAAAGACAATAAAATGGGGTAAATAAGCACTAGTGAACGTTTTATCTCCAAACGAATCATTTATCGAAGGAAATTCACTTTGAGATGGGCTTCTGACTTGCTCAGATTTGAATGTGATGTTAGTATCCGCGCTCGCTTAAGCATGAACTCGTTTATGCCTAAGCTTTACCACATACTCAAGGTCGCATTGAGGTGTGAAGTTAATTTTTACTAATTTGAGAGTAAAACTATGAAATTTGAAGCAGTAGTACGTACTGAACTAGGTAAAGGTGCGAGCCGCCGCCTACGTCACGCTGGTAAATTCCCAGCTGTAATCTACGGTGGCGAAGCAGCAGCTGTAGCTATCGAACTTGTTCACGCTGACGTGATCAACCAAATGGATAAGCCTGAATTCTACGAAACAATCACTCTAGTGATTGACGGCGCAGAAGTTAAGGTTAAGCCGCAAGACGTTCAACGTCACGCGTTCAAGCCTAAAGTTGAGCACATGGACTTCATCCGTATCTAGTTCCCTACCAAGGAATAAGATTGGATTAATCCAGCCTTCTGCATAGAAAAGATAATCGATCTTACCAGTCGAGAAATCTAGAAATTCGAAACCCCGATGCTACCAACATCGGGGTTTCACCGTTTCTGAGCCCTCTAAAACGTCGTAAATCTCGCGCAATACACTGAAAATAATCAACTTTTCCTCTCCCCATTTTATCCCAGTCTTGCTTGGGTGGATTAAGGGTGGACGAAAGGTGGACTTATACAGTAGTTTTTCTAACACAAAGACTAGACCGCTTTTTCGCTAGGCTCCGCACACTCACTTTTCAAAACATAACACTCAGCCTCCCTGGCCAAATATTATGGATTCGGATTCCGAATTAGCGAATAAAGAGGAGTAATATTAGGATGGTTGTAGCAGTTTACCTTGGAAGGTTATCGTACATTTACAGGGTCACGCGGCCTGAATACCCGACTTTCCTTAGGCTCTTCTTTCTAGAGCGTTCGTAATGTCTTTTTTGAGTTCCTCTGAAAGGCGTTCGAATTGTTTTGGTACAATCAAACCTTCCTCGCACATTTGCATGAGTTGGATAAATGCTCGGCTTCGAGAATGGCCATCAAAAATAAGCTTCATTTGCTTTTGAGATTCTTTGGAGTACTCGCACATAAAGTGAAATCTTTCCCCTACAGATTCTGATTCATCAGTAATCGCTTTGATGGCTTCATCTAGCTGACGAGTACAAAACAGTTGCGCAGCTTCACTCTTTATCTCGCAAAAGATTTTCCAATCAGACTCTTTGATATTCATACAGACCTCCACAAAGTGTTACGTCTTAGGGTAGAACATTACGGCGTTTAAAGGACGTGAACGACGCGATTACCCAATAGTAAACAGAGCGCTGTTAACACGAAATCCAATCTTGAGCAGAAAGGAAGGGCCAGTATTAGGCTGCTTTAAACGCCTGTAGGGATATTTCCAAAGTCTAGTTTGATATTAATTCCACTAATTTCAATTTCGCTTGATGCTAAGAAATACAGGCATAAAATTTGGCCAGAGGTACATATAAGAATCCGCCTTAAATGCTTGTATGGATAATAAGCACTCCAATCGGGTAATGTGAGACCCAGGCTTTAGCTGCAACTAAAGCTTTCTATGTAGTAGTTCGTTTAAACGCTGGCTCCTCTATCGAGAGACCGATAACAAACATGAACGCTACATAGAACTTCAAGCATAAACCTCGAATAGTCGACTGGGTCTCGAACCCGCATTACGCAAGCATGAGTTAGCTTATTATGAATACCAAAATCAATCAAAGCATCAACGTTGGAGTTGATACCGGCAAAACACAATTAGACATCCACATCAGGCCACTAGACCTATTTTTCTCAGTAGAGAACAATGATAAAGGCATCAAAAAAGCACTCAAAACGATTAAGAGTCACAGTCCTGAACGAATCGTTATTGAAGCTACAGGCCGATTAGAAATGCCTTTTGTTCTTGCATGTGCAGAGGCTCAACTACCTATTGTCAGAGCAAACCCTGTCCACATAAAACGATTCGCTGGTGCTATTGGCCGCAGAGCCAAAAATGATCGTTTAGATGCAGAATTGATCGCTCACTATGGAGAAGCAATCAAACCAGCTCTTACTGTCATAAAGCCAAAAACATACGCCTAATGAGTGACTTAGTCATTCGCCGAAATCAGTTGTTATCCATGCAAACCATGGAAAAGAACCGAATCCAGATACTTCCCGCCTCTCTCCATCCGACTATCAAACCAATGCTAACCACAATAAAAAATCAAATCACCAAGTTAGAAGAAAAGCTCGTTAAACTCATTGAAGATAGCCCTGAATACCAAGCTAAAAACACAATATTGCAAAGCGTCCCAGGAATAGGAAACATTGCCGCTGCATCAATAATTAGCAACGTACCTGAACTTGGTTACATCACGAATAAACAAGCAGCATCACTGATTGGTGTCGCTCCAATAACACGCGAAAGTGGGCGCTACAAAGGTAAGCGCGTGATCCAAGGCGGTCGAGCGCAAGTACGCACAGTGTTATATATGGCAATGATGTCAGCCATGCAATGTAACCCCGTATTCAAAGCGACTTATGCTCGACTTTTAGCTGCCGGAAAGCCTAAGAAAGTCGCAATAATCGCGTGTGTTCGAAAGATGGTTGTGACCCTAAACTCTATGCTGAGAGATGGCGCCATGTGGAATGAAAGTACAGCCAAAAACTAATCATTGACGCCATAGTCGTTTGTTGAACGAAGCCGCTGCGCGGCAGAGTAAAACAAGTGCAAGCCATACTCTTGTCACACCATCACCCTGATGGTCGTTGACAGGAGT
>NZ_JBFRVM010000265.1:0-3294 GCF_041475145.1 Vibrio sp. 10N.222.49.A3 | reverse complement strand
AATTACGCAACAAAGCCGGGAAAATACCCAATGACGCAGATCCTTTCTTGCCATTAAGCGTATACCTGACTAGCCATTTTTTACGTCCATTTTTACCTACTAATATCTTGAAACCCGATAACTCAGAGCACGAATATTCAGCTTCTGTAGAACGCGAGTCTGGATCATTAGGGGGTAAACTGGCGATCTTAGTAGTTGTAAATTTAAAACGTTTCTCCATAAAAGAAATTACCTATATTTAATCCATACTAGGTTTTAATATATAATTAGCTTTTATTTAGAAACGGCCAAACCACAACTATAATCTATCGTTATAGTTGTGGTTTGCTAAATATTATAATTTACGACTTTAAATAACTACTGTTCCTGCACGGTAGGCGAAACAGGTAAATAATTATCATATAAATCATACCCACGTTTTCCGTCAGATATAATTTCTCTGATTCTCAGCTTGATCTTATCAAGTTCAAAAGTAAGTAGGTTGTATGAATTTCTAGTAGACTCAGCTCTACGTTCACGACTAACCCCCGTACTCCCGCCAGATACTATTAATATAGGAGATTTGGGGTCTTCATTTGCTAGGCTAAAACTATGGTATTGAGCAATTCTATTTTCATGCTGGTGGCCATGTAATGCCATATGTATACCAACATTAGCTGCTTTATCTAACAATTCAACCGCATCTAGAGTGAGAGATATCGCATTTCTATTTGGCATCTCAACTTGACTAATGGGCACTAAATGATGGTGAAGAGCCATCATTTTATAAGTCGGTTTACTCATATTTAAATTAGCCAAGTCGTCAAGTATGTCTAAACCTAGAGAACCAACATAACCATATTCTGTAAGTTTAGAGCTTGTTACTCTACATGAGTTCATTATTGATAAGAATAAATCTACATCACCCAATGAAACAATAATGTTATAATCTAATTGACTTTTCCAATGCTTCCCAGTTAATTCTTCGGAAAAAAGACGATAGTCACGCTCGTGCTCATATGTAACCTGAGTATTTCCAGCCAACTTATTTTCGTCTATGTTGCTATCACTCGGGTAGCGTTTCATATCATGGTTTCCAGGGAGAGTAATAATATTGCTTTTATCAACCCCAAGTCCGCTAGCTATCGAGTGAAGCTCACTTATAATTAAGTTTTTTGTACTATCTGACCAATCAGATCTTGTCGTAAAATCACCTGTAATAATGATTGCAGCAATATCTTTGTTTGCTTTTACTCGCTTTAAGTCAGTCAGAATACAATCACTAAGTGTCTTCGCTGTCCCTCCTTCCAAAACCTTATCTGAAACAACGAAACCGTGATCAAGTCCAAAATGTAAATCTGAAAGATGAAGTATTGACTTTCTATCTGAACCGCTGTTGCCGATTCTAGAAACTCTTACGCTAGAGCATCCATAGCTATCACGAAGTAATAGTGTATTTTCACCCACCTGCCTACCTAAATTAGGTTCATAATCAATGACATTGATTGAAGTCAACTGAAACCAAGCTTCAACTTTCTCACATTGGTGTCTATAGTATTCAGGGACCAAAGATATGTCGACGTCAACTTTCCTTTTTCTATACACTTTATTGAAAGATGCAGTGAAACAACGTTTAGTCGATGGATCAATTAGATAAACGTAATCAGATACCGTGTCATCACTCTCTAAACTGTTAAATAAGGACTCAAATCCGTCTTCATGTTCTTTCTTCCACCACCCCCACAACACTATTCCTTTTCTATTAATAATAGCTTTATGCTCGTCTATTGTGTCGATGTCGGGTGTAGTATCTCTGAACCGTAAGATTATGCTAGGTGCTGCCATTCCATTACTCGTTTATAAGGTTTATTCGGTATATTCCACTGTTGTAGCACTGTTAAAAAAGAGTCTGCTGCTGATGAAGGCACCTTATCAGATAACCCCAAATGAAAACGTAAGATCTCTAATGCATTCGCGCTACCAATTACTGTACCCACTTTGTTTTGAGAGCTCCACAGGTCGATAACTTCCCTTCCAATTGCTCTCCTACTAACGGAAGGCCAATACCATCCATTAGCTAATGGATGCATAATTATTTTTGCAGGTAGAACATCGTGATGGTTCACACGTAATGCAAGCTGATAGTCATCTATTACAAATCGGTGCCATAATTCGGTCTTAGTGATAGCTTTCGACAAAGGAGGGATTTCTTTAATTTTTATGACAAGTAAATCGCCAAAACGCCAGTCTTCGAGAACATTATCATCACTTACTTCACTTGCTCTCATTTCAAAAACAGGAGTTTCGTAACAAAAAAAATTAGATTTTATTTCAAAATCAGCCCAGCTAGTCAACCATTCAAATAAGTTTTTTCTTTCTTCGATGGCTTGTGGCCTTGTTAATTCCGGCCAGAGAGAAATATAAATTTTTGAACCAATCGCTAAGTGTTGCGCACTCCAACTGATCCAGCGAATAGTATTCTCTATATACCAAGGCGGATCTATGACAGCAGCATCAAAGCTCTTACATAGAGGTAAATCAACATCTACGTCTACTAACGAATGAAAATTAGACCAATGTAAAGGCTGTCGATCAACAAGAAAAACCCGATTATCCAATTCTTGATGTTTTCTTATTAAAGAAGGAACACCTAGTGATAGCACTGACTCATGATCATCAAATAATTGACTCAGTTTATCAACAGTTTCTCTCTTAAACCGCCAATCATAGTCTAAGGGGTGAGGATCTGGAGGCATAAAATGTGACATCTATATTCTTTAGTTTTTTATATGACATGCGCAACTTAAGGTAACATAACACATTGATAAGTTGCAATTTATATTAATTTTGATCTGCTTTTTAGAGCTACTTAGTCAGCGTTAAAAAACTGTCAACTGGCCAGCAACCCTTAAATTTATTTTTATTAAGGCTTCGTGTCCGCTTCATCACTCACAGCCCGACCGGACAGAGACCAGAGGCACACAGAAATTCAGCCTTGGGTATGCTGGCACGACAATTACGCACAGCTCATCAGCACAGGAGGTTCTTGGCAGCTAACTCGAACAGAAAATCTGCACAGAGAACAGGAGATAGACAGGAGGGAAGATTCCGGAGGGAGTTTTATCTGAATTCAGGCACAAAAAAACCAGCATTAAGCTGGCTTGGTAATTACCGACTTGAACCGGCACAACGCGAACGTCGAGGGATTTTAAATCCCTTGTGTCTACCAATTCCACCACCAGGGCACGCAATTCTTTATTGCGATGCCGATTACTGAAAAGTAAAACACCATCTTAATGTCGAAATGAATCAACA
>NZ_JBFRVM010000264.1:0-670 GCF_041475145.1 Vibrio sp. 10N.222.49.A3 | reverse complement strand
TCACGTCGGGAACATTAAGCAATGATAGATTAAATAAAGCCAGTACATCAAAGCAAGGCATTGTTCAAACGACAACATCTCTTGGTTCAACTCGAACTGACTTAGCCGCCGCCGCTTCTTCTGCAAAAGCATTAAATGATAAAATAGATGGAATAATTTCAGGATTTAGTTCAGGCCAAACATGGAAAAGTACGAGTGGTAAAGTATTTAATGTCAATTATACCAACTCAAACCCTTACCCTATTCAGATTTATGTTTCAGGTCGTCGTCAAGGTTCTACTGGGGGGACTGCTTTTTTGATAGTTGACGGCGTAATGGTCGGTTGGCATAACGCAACGAGTGTTTCAGCAGCTATGACTAATGAAATCTTCTCTGCAATCATTCCTCCAGGTTCAGTTTATCAAGTTCAAACGCCTAATTCTGACTGGTCTAAGACAGCATGGGCTGAGTTATATTAAGGATTAACTATGAGATACGTAAAGAAAGACAATGAAATTTTCGCCTACGATTCTAACCAAAATGATTTATATGAACAGGCAATATCTGAAGGGGCTGAAGCCATTTCTGAGGTTGAAGCAAATGAAATAGCTAACCCTCCACTGACGGAAGAACAGCAAATAGAGCGTAAAAAACAACTTAGATTGACGGCAGACAAAGCAGAAAGTGATCC
>NZ_JBFRVM010000263.1:0-455 GCF_041475145.1 Vibrio sp. 10N.222.49.A3 | reverse complement strand
AGGATTTGAGACGCAGGATGCGTAGACCGTGGTGCTCGGATAGTAGCTGCTGACGTAGCCATCGTTGAGGTTCACGTAGTAATAGAGAGAACCACCAGGAATCGCCGACCAATAGCTGTTGCCGGTCGGCCAACCGCGCGCGGTAAACATATTAAGAGATACGTCGTATAGCTCCACTTTTAACTCGTCTCTTGTCGGTAAACGCCAGTTAGTTCGTCCGCCGAGACTAAGGGTGTTGTAGGTAGTACACAGTGCATTTGCGTTATTCCAGTCGAATAGGTAAAAATCACCACCAACTGGGCCGGAATTTCCGCTTTCAGTATGAGTACCGTTTGTAGCACTACCGCCAATGCTGTCTAGATAGGCCGCTGATGGTGAATTGGTAAGCAACTTACCACTACCTCTATCGTAGATATCAATACATGTACCAGCCAAGTTACACACATTCACCTCCA
>NZ_JBFRVM010000262.1:0-16019 GCF_041475145.1 Vibrio sp. 10N.222.49.A3 | reverse complement strand
CTTCTGGTGCAGATCACTATCTCCCAATCGGAAATCCGCGAGAAGGTAGCTGATGCATTGCATGATGCGCTGGTTTCTTATGAAGCGGGTAAGTTTGTACAACCAGATCTAAATGAAATTCTATCCACTCACTAATCGTAAGCAGGTAAATGATATGAACACTCTAAAACTGAAAGACTTAATCGAAATGATCAAAAAATGTGGTGAAGACTGCCCACGAGGGAATAGTAAAACTATGGGGGGGCTACTCGCTCACTGTATCGAGAGTTGCGAAGATGAACATGGAACAATGCAGCAATCTGCTTATTTAATGAAGTATGTGCGTACCTGTATGAATAACAACGTTGAAAAGAAAGGTGTCGATACCATTGGTTATGTGCAACTAATCAAGTTTGTTAAGTCATGGGCTCGCACAGCGAAGTTTAAGTAAGAATAATATCGCTGTAATACGGTCTAGCAAACCACTGCCTTCGTGCGCACCATTCTATACCAGCCTTTTCTAAACTAGTCTCATCTCCGAGCACCTCTTTATTACCAATCTTTCTATATCCGATAACCGACGAAGTGTGTCCGGTCATGGATGTACTTCGTCTTTTTTATCTTAACGAATGGATAAATAAAGATGAAAACGTTAGAAACAGCCCTAAAAACAACATATCAATTGATGCGCGAAACTGAGCACGAATTAGAAGACTTCCTGCAGTCCACATTCTTCGATACCAAATCATTGCTTTTGGATGATCAAGTTAGCAAGTTCGAAGCTGAGCTGCGAGGACGTGAGGAAGCTAAAAAGGAAATAGATAAACGTATTAATCAATACTTAGAGGGGATTAAATCTGCTCCATGGGCGGCAATGCGTGGTAAGGGTAAAGCTATCCATATATCGATAGACTCTGAGTGGGTCTTTAATCATGAGACGGGTAAGAACGATATTCTTTGCTACTCCTACAGTGTTCGCATTGGTGATAAGTCGTTTAGCGGCGTGAAACATACCGACATGGCGAAACTGATTAAGCAGTGTCGTGATCAAGGTCTGTCGAAAGAAGATGAAATGGATAAGCGTAAGCAGCTTACCAAGAAAGGTTACAAGATCGGCTTTGACAAATTCATCCAAGAATTACTGATAAAAGCTAAAGCACGTGGTTTCATCGAAGAATGGCCTGAGCAGACTTTTATCTATGCTCATTTTCTTCGTGCCGATATTGCTTCTTTCGAGGAGTTTTGGAACATCGGTAAAAATAACAAGAACCATAAAAACTCGCTAACAGTCGTTCAAGGTACAGTAACCTCTGGGCGCGGTGCTTACGGTATCGCTCTGGACTCCATCGGGCGCAGTAAATACAAAATAGAAAACACTAAGTTCTACTCTTCATCGAACAACGCTTTTGAAACTAAGCTTCGCTTCATTGATACAACTTTGTTGAGTAGCAAGGCATCACTTGAGGAGCTAGGATTGCAGTGCGGTTTCCCCAAAATGACGCTACCAGACAACATGATAGAGCGAATGGATGACCTGTATTGTAAGGATACTAGTCTGTTTAATCGGTATGCGGTTCGCGATGCGGATATTGCCTTGGAATATGGTTTACGGATGCAGAAGTTCGCATTGGTTGACCTTCGTGAAGATATTGGTCTGGAGCTGAATAGCTTGCCTTCGACATTAGGCAATCTTGGTGTGTCGTTGTTCCGACATACGTGTGGTAGTACAGCCGCTATGCATGACTTTTTAGGATATGAGACTCGTAAAAAACAGTATTATCATGCAAAAAGTAATGCTATTCGCAACACATACGATATATCGAAAACGGTTAGTCGAGAGTACACCGATAACCTTGCCGTTTCAGCCTTGTTCGGTGGGTGTAATTTCGGAGCTTACTTTGGGGTATCTGAAAAAGGTGACTATTTTGATTATGATTTGAGTGGTGCTTACACGACCAGCTTAGTAAATTCCAAAAAAGCCGATTACCCTAACACCTTCGAATCTAAGAATATTGAAGACTATCTAGGTGATACCATGGGCTTTGCGTATGTTCGCTTTAAACACCCAGACGGTATCCGATTTCCTGTCATGCCTTGTCGAACCGATCTCCGTGGCATCTATTATCCGATGGAAGGGGAAACTTATGTAACGTCGCCTGAGCTTCAACTGGCACATGATATTGGGTGTGAAATTGAGATTTTGCATGGAATGGTAATCCCTTGGGTTGAGGGTTCTACATCTATGTATAAGGACTTCACCACTATCATTCGTAAGCAACGTTCCAAGTACAAGAAAGCAGGGAATGAGCTGTACAGTGGGCTTTGGAAGTTGGTAGGCAACTCACTTTTTGGCAAAACTTTACAAGGTTGTAACAATTCCAAAGGATTCGATCTTGCTACAGGATTGAGTAAGAACATCCCATATTCACCAGTGACTAACGCACACTACGGGGCTTATTGTACGTCTTATGTTCGCGCTACCATGCTTGAGGTTATCGGCAAGCTTTGTGAGCGTTACGGGGATGATATAAAGATAATTTCAGCGACCACCGACGGCTGGCTTTGCAATGCTACAGAAGAGCAATTAGAGCAATGCTTAGATGGTCCATTAGCGCGTCGGTTCCAGCAGATCTGTACCGAAGTCAGTGGCGAAGACATGATGCAACTAAAGCACCATGCTAAACAGATTATCTCTATGAAGACTCGTGGACAATTGACTGCTGAATTGGGTGATACAAAACCGGTATGTGCTAAAGCAGGGATAAAAGCACCGAAAGGCGTAGATGAAAATGAGTGGATGGTTGAGCTGTTCTTAGATCGTTATCCTGGCCAGAAGGTCGCACGTAAACATTTAGCATCAGCACGTGACCAATGGTTAAAAGAGATGGATCTTGTCTCTATCCATACCGAACAGACACTTAACCTCGAATATGACTTTAAGCGTCGTCCTGTAAACCCTCGTATGGTGGAAGTTCGTCACCCTAAAAGCGGTGAAATGGTAGAACATTTATCGTTCGATACGGTTCCATGGAATACCGTTGATGAGGGTTTAGATGCTCGTACTTACTTCGACGAGTGGCGTGTAAACAACTGCCTTAAGACAATGGAAGATTGGGACAATTGGATGGACTTCTATAAGGTTCGTAGTTATCTCAAGGGAACTGGTGTTAAATACCTAGAAGATGGCTCAGAGGGCATTTTCAAGGTACAGATGTTACGAGCTATCACTCAAGGTAAATGGGGGCTACCAGAGGCTCCAAAACGCGCTCCACGAGGTCATTACGATAAGATGGTCGCTATGTTTGAAGCTGACGGTATTGAAGGTATCACTAAACAAGATTTAGCGAATTCGAAGGGACGTAAGCTACTGGAATCTAAACTGCCTGTAACGCCTCGTATGTTGCCACTCCTATCATGGTTAGTGCGTAAGTACCCAATGGTCGATATGACATTGATTTTCCACCCTGACGAGGTTGGTGAGGCAGTTTCCATGCTGGAAGGGTACAACCGAGAACATACTGAAAACTAGTAGCGTAGTATCACGTAACACTTACAGAGCCAGATTCCGAAAGGGGTCTGGCTTTCTATTTCAGAACTGGTGGTAGCAGTGAGTAGAACGATTGCTGTCATTCTCTGGTGATGTACAGGAGGTTTCGTTGTTGGGATGGTTCTAATGATAGTTATTGGAAACACGGCAATGGATACATTGCTAAAGACATGTGGTGAAATTGACGGGTTAAATTATGTAAATCAGTTAGTTATGTTAGTATTTGATACTAGCTATTCACTTAGTTCGTTAGCTGTGCTGATAAAAGAGGCGGTTAATTGATTCTTTGATCACTGCCTACCTTTAGCTTTTCTATTATGCCAATCTTTAACATTTAAAAGTTTGAATTAGAACATAGCCTTAAGAGTAAAAGTCAGTTATTAGATATACTTCCCATGCTACAATTTGCATTCAATCGGATAAGTAATGTGATTATGTTAGTCCATTTAGCAATGCATAAGGGAGAGTATGGGTTTAGCTGAAGCTTTGATTAGTCTTCCGCAGTCTGAAAGAGGTGGTGAGGTTGCTCAACGTGGATTTGATTATCAGACTTGCTGGGCGTTATCTCAAATGCTGGAATATGAACTGGATGGAAAGAACTACGTGTTTATCTTCGAGTATCATGATGATGTTCTTATTCTAGATGATGAAGTTTCCCCAAAAGATCTTATTTTTGCGCAGGTAAAAACCAGAGAGTCGCATTGGACTGCATCTTCTCTTAGTAGTAGCACGAAGAAAAAGCCAGTATCTATCGTTGGTAAATTATTCATTCACCATAAGAATTTTTCTGATTATTCGCCTAAGTTAATGTTTGTTACTAATGCTTCATTTAACTTGTGCGAACAGAACGGCGGTAAATCTTCGTTTAGTGCGGATGAGGTAAAGGATGAATATAAGACTAGCTTTAAACAAGCATTGAAAGAACAAGTAAAACTTGATGATGCTAGCATTGATCTTTCTGTGATGAGTTTTGTTCAATCCTCACTGAGCCTAGAGGATCATATTACACATTTAAAAGGTAAGCTGTGCGACTTCCTTAGCAAGAAGTTCGGGGATAGCTCTAACTTGAGTATTAATGTATTAGCGTCTTTACTTGAACGAGAATGCCGAGACAAATCTAAGATAAAGTCAGCAGATATCATTGATTTTGCAGACCTTATTTCTCGAAAAGGTTTTTCATCCCAAGCATTTAACGGTGTTCTTGATTCGTTGAATGCAAGCAACAGCATGAAGCCTGATTGGGAAATGACGAAAACTGTATTTAGTGATCTCGGTAAGACACCTTTCCAGCTCATTCCGCTAAAAGCAATGTTCTCACAACTCTGTATGGACCTTAATCGAAATACAAAGAATCCGTCGACTGTATATTTAGAATATGCCGTTAGCCTTTACGACGAGGTTAAGATCCATTCGGATTTAAAACTATACGTAATTGAAACCATGCAAAAAATTGATGCACTTTGTCCGGACTATACATTGGCTCTAAAGCAAGGGAAGAAAGAATGTATCGTTGTTTATTCAATAATCCAGAAGCTATTAGAGGGAGGTGAGATATGAAAAGCATCTACTTCAAAAGTGTTCATATATTATCACTTCGTGATAAGAAAGGGTTCTTCTTCGAATTCTCACCAGATATAAATATAATTACGGGTGAGAACGACACAGGTAAATCTAGCTTTATCAAGAGCTTATATCACACATTAGGTGCTGATGTTCGTCTAGATAAAAAGTGGAAGGATGATAACTTCATTTCAAAAGTGGTTATTTGTGTTAATGATCGTGATTATGCTTTTGTTCGACACGAAAAACGTATTTCCATATTTGATATCACTGAAGGACAGAAACACTTAGTCACCTCTAATTCACGTACAGACATTGCATTAGCTGTAAGAGATATCTTTGATTTCAACTTAGAGCTTGTTACTAAGAGTAACTTGGTTCAAGGGCAAGCACAGCCAGCAAGTCTTTACCTTCCTTTTTATATTGATCAAGATAGTGGCTGGGGGAAGATTTTAGATTCATTCAGTAGCTTGGCAATGTACAAAGATTGGCAGAAAAACATCTTAAACTTCCATACAGGTGTAAAGCCCAAGGAATATTATAAGCTTCAAGGAAAGATTAATTTAATTGATATCGACCTCGAAGAAATCAGAGCAACATTAAAAGCTCTAGAAGCTGCAAAGAAGCGTTTCGAAGAATCATTTGGAAGAGTACTTTTTGATGTTGATGTTGAATATTATGAAGAATTATTAGAGCGGTTCCTTCGTAAGTGTCAAGACTTGCATCAGGAAGAAACAGAATACAGAATCAAGCTAATTGAAGTCTTATCTTTGCGAGATGAATTAGTAGCTGAGATAGAAGAATCAAAAAGACAGCTTGATGAAAATAACATCGATTCTCTATCGCCATCGGCAGGTTTAGAAGCCAAATATGCGGTACTTGAAAATAGAGATAAGCTTTTACAAATCGTCCCCGAATTGTATGAGCAAAAGTCAGTATATGATGAGAAAATTACAAGTATCAAAGAAGATTTGAAAAATGCTCAAAAATTAAGCTCTGAGTTGAAAGGTATGCTTCAGGAAGTAAAAGAGCACTTGACTCTTCAAGACGTTATTAAATCACAAGCAAGTAAGCAGGTTGAGTTCACTTTCGATGAGCAGATTAATGAGTTGCTACAGAAAATAGGTGAATTAGATGTCGCTAGAACTGAGCTATCCGAAGAGATTGCAAAGTTCGATGATAAAAAGCGCTCCAAAGAAATTAATGACAAATTCAAAGAGTCATTAAAATTGGCACAAACTGAGTTAGGTATTAAAGATCCGAAAGTTGGCACTATTCTTCAATACGGTCCGATCTCGAAGAGCGAAACAGGTAGCCGTGCTCCAAGAGCTATATTGGCTTATCACTATGCTCTTCTTAAAACGATAGAAGATAAATCAACAAACCCAATGCTTCCTGTGGTAATCGATTCGCCTAAACAGCAAGACCCTGACCCACATACAGCGAAAAAGCTTTTCGATTTATGTATCGACGGTCTTTCAACTAATAGTCAACTAATTATTGGTTCAGTTTCTTTTGAGAAGGCAACAGATGAATTTAAAACACTGACTATGATTGAAAAATATAGCTTGTTAAAAACGAATCTTTACGACGAGGCTTATCAACAAATTATGCCTTTATATCAACAAGCTGTATTGTCTTGAAGAGTTGCGAGTATATCGACAGAGATATAATCGCGTAACAAAGAGTATCATCGCCATACTTTAGGCGTTGTCTGTGAAAGCGACCCTAAGATACTTTAAGTTATTTACTGAATGTTAAACCCTGATAATGGCAGGGCAGTCCCACTAATCGCTGGTTGAATGGCTACAATGTATCCATTGCTAAAGACATAGTCGGAAATTTAGCTCGAAGTTTAGACGTGGTGTTAGTTGGTCAGTGGTTCTCGATACTATTTGTAAATAACATTCCGTGGTGAGCGTATTGCAGTCTATTCGCTTGCGTAATTCCCATATGAGACATGCCAACATAGTCAGGTTAGTTGTTTGATTGTGTCTTTAATGCAGCGAAATATTATATTCCAAATCCGCGTGTTGGGAGTTCGAATCTCTCCACCCCTGCCATATTTAAGGCTCTAGCAGAAATGCTAGAGCCTTTTTGCTTTCTGAATCTAATATACGCGATTAGCAAAGCCGCGGATTCTCCGGCTTACCAAAACAGCGCGTGTTGGGAGTCTAAACCTCCAACCTGCCATATCAATGCCTCAACAGAAATGCTGGGGCTTTTTTGCTGTATACTAGTTCGATTTTTAGTCGATAATTCCTACTTTTAATAAAACCTGGGCTTAGAAAGGTAAGTGCTCACTTATCCCAGTCTCTTTTATAAACAATCAACAGCACAATCCCCACTTCTTTATGAGAATTGTTCTCAATATTTTGTTACATTTTGGTCGTTATTACTAAAAGGCACCAAATATGGATATTTCCCGTCGTAAGTTTATTCAATCATCTCTCGCTATATCTGCACTAACTGTTTTGCCCGCTTGTTCTATGAAGCAGTCTGTTGATGGGCAAGGTAAGTATGTTTATGACTTAACTGCTGAACCTTCAACAGCTGAGTTAGTCGCGGGATTTGATACCAATGTCTTAGCCTTTAATGGGCAGATCCCAGCTCCGACGATTCGATGTCGACAGGGTGAAAAGGTCACAATTCGTTTTACGAATAAGCTATCAGAGCCGACGACTATCCATTGGCATGGCTTAAGAATCCCTATCGAAATGGACGGTGTTCCCTTCTTAAGTCAGCCACCGATTATGCCAGGTGAAACATTCATTTATGAGTTTACGCCGCCAGATGCTGGCACATTTTGGTATCACCCACATATGAATAGCGTTAAACAACTTGGTATGGGTTTAGTTGGCCTTATTATCGTAGAAGAAAGCACTCCCGTGCAGTTTGACGAAGAACACGCATTGATGCTTAAACATTGGCATATCGACAAGCAGGGTCAATGGAAAGACTTAATGATTCCTCGACTCAGTGCTCGTATGGGCACTCCTGGTGAGTGGAGTAGTGTTAATGGAGTTCATGAACCCGTATATCAGTTGAAGCAGTATGCCGCGACTAGACTGCGTATTGCTAATGTCGATAATACGATCACTTATCCTATTGCTATCGAAGGGGCTGAGGCTTGGGTGATTGCCATCGATGGTAACCCTGTGAAAACGCCTTACAAACTGACTCAACATAAAATTGGTCCAGGGATGCGTGTTGATATCGGACTGATCGCTCCTAAAGCTGGTGAGCGAGTTAACGTTCTCCAAATGAAGGGGCGTTTCCCTTTTTCTTTGTGTGAACTTGAAGTCGTAGATTCAGCATTTTCTCAAGAGCGAGTGTTACCATTATTACCATTGAATACAGTTCCTAACCTAGATCTTGCTAATGCTGAAGAGATCGATTTCGTGTTCGAGTGGGAGGGTGCGGTTTCACCTGTATCTGAAGATGGTAAATCGATGCCTAAATTTTGGCTTACTAATAAACGAGCGTGGGAGGGGATGAGCAAAGACAATATCCCTGAGCCGTTGGCGACTTTAGAGCTAGGTAAGACTTACATATTCGATCTTAAGAACGTCACTCAATATCATCACCCGATTCATATTCATGGTCATACATTCACTGTATTGGAACTTGATGGTAAAAAAATTGAAGAACCTTTCCATACCGATACTGTGTTACTTGGAAAGAATGGTCGAGCTAAAGCTGCATTTGTTGCCGACAACCCAGGACGTTGGATGTATCACTGTCATGTTATAGAACACATGAAAACGGGTTTAATGGGATATATCGAAGTTAAGTGACACCTGTAACGTTTAATATTTGCGCATGCATTCTTAGTTTCTACCCTCGCTTTTATCGGCGTTAAAGCTAGAATATAGGGATTATTGTTTGGGAGGATTCATGGGTCAGTTATCTATTTTAGGTTTTATTGCCATTGGTGGCGCATTTGGTGCTTGTTCGCGCTATTTGATTTCAGAGTTATGTGTGGTGATGCTAGGGCGTGGTTTTCCTTATGGTACGCTAACTGTTAACGTGATTGGCTCTTTAATTATGGGCTTACTCATCGCAGCGTTTGAGAATGAGATGGTTGCGACAGAACCATGGAGACAAATTATCGGTCTTGGTTTCCTTGGAGCACTGACTACATTTTCTACATTTTCGATGGATAACGTGCTTCTTATGCAGCAGGGTGCTTTCTTTAAGATGGGACTCAATGTGTTACTCAACGTGGTTCTCAGCATCTCAGCAGCATGGATCGGCTTCCAACTTTTGATAAAGTCTTAAAACTTTCTTACGATTTGTTAACAACTCGGCTTGGTTTATCCAAGCCGTTTTTATATACTCGATCGAACTTGTCGGAGTGCCATATGGCTGAGACCGTTAACTCGGGATCCGTTGAACCTGATCAGGCTAATACCTGCGAAGGGAACAAGAGTAGATATCTAACTAGAATCCCTCTATAGATCTATCTCCAGATCACAACTGTATTTCTTACCGTGATCCCTCTTGTAGCATCTAATCCGTCAAGCATTTTTATCCCTATAAATAATGGCTAAAAGCCAAGGAAAAATGCTATGTCGAGTCGTAAACAAGCAAGACTGGAAGCGAAGAATTTCATCGATTCTTTATCCGTACAACCTTATCCAAATTCAAAAAAAGCTTATATCCAAGGATCTCGAGAAGATATTCAAGTCCCTGTACGAGAAATATCACTCGCTGATAGCCTTGTCGGTGGTAGCAAAAAAGAGCCTGTATTCGAACCTAATGTACCCATTCAAGTTTACGATACCTCAGGTGTTTATACTGACCCGACACATCAAATAGACCTGTATAGTGGCCTTCCTAAGTTGCGTGAGCAATGGATTGATGAGCGTGGTGATACGGAACTGTTAGACGATGTAAGCTCTGTTTACACTAAAGAACGTTTAGAAGATGAAACTCTAGACGACCTTCGTTACGGCAACCTACCTAGAATTCGTCGCGCGACTGGCGATCAATGTGTTACTCAGCTGCACTATGCTCGTCAGGGGATTATCACTCCTGAGATGGAGTACATTGCTATACGTGAGAACATGGGACGTCAGAAGTTTGCTGATGAGCAGCTTAACCACCAACATCCTGGCCATAACTTTGGCGCAAACCTGCCGAAAGAAATTACTCCTGAGTTCGTGCGTAAAGAGGTTGCTGAAGGTCGAGCTATTATCCCTTCAAACATCAACCACCCAGAATCAGAACCGATGATTATTGGTCGTAACTTCTTAGTGAAGGTGAACGCTAATATCGGCAACTCTTCAGTAAGCTCTTCGATTGAAGAAGAAGTTGAGAAGTTAGTATGGTCGACCCGTTGGGGTGGCGATACCGTAATGGACCTTTCCACAGGGCGTAATATTCACGAGACTCGTGAGTGGATCCTGCGTAATAGCCCAGTACCAATCGGTACGGTTCCTATGTATCAAGCCCTTGAAAAAGTGAATGGCGTTGCGGAAGATCTTAACTGGGAAGTGATGCGCGATACTTTGATTGAACAAGCCGAGCAGGGTGTTGATTACTTCACTATCCACGCTGGTTTGTTGCTTCGCTACGTTCCTATGACGGCTAAACGTGTGACCGGCATTGTTTCTCGTGGTGGTTCTATTATCGCGAAATGGTGTCTTGCTCATCACCAAGAAAGTTTCCTCTATACTCACTTCCGCGAGATCTGTGAGATCTGTGCGAAGTACGATGTTGCTCTGTCATTAGGTGACGGTTTACGCCCGGGCTCAATTGCAGATGCCAATGATGAGGCCCAATTCTCGGAGTTACGTACTCTAGGTGAGTTGACTAAAGTGGCTTGGGAATACGACGTTCAGGTGATCATTGAAGGCCCTGGACATGTGCCAATGCACCTAATTAAAGAGAACATGGACGAGCAGTTAGAACACTGCCATGAAGCGCCTTTTTATACTTTAGGCCCATTGACGACAGATATTGCCCCTGGTTACGACCATATTACCTCTGGTATTGGGGCGGCCATGATTGGTTGGTACGGCTGTGCGATGCTCTGTTATGTCACACCTAAAGAGCATTTAGGTCTACCAAATAAAGAAGATGTGAAGACCGGCCTGATTACATACAAGCTTGCTGCACACGCTGCTGACCTTGCGAAAGGGCACCCAGGCGCACAAATCCGAGATAATGCATTATCTAAAGCACGTTTTGAATTCCGTTGGGAAGACCAATTTAATCTAGCTTTAGACCCTGAAACAGCCCGTTCTTTCCATGATGAAACTCTGCCACAAGAATCCGGTAAGGTTGCTCACTTCTGCTCAATGTGTGGACCTAAATTCTGCTCGATGAAGATCTCTCAGGAAGTCCGAGAGTATGCGAAAGATACAGAACAAGTAGCCGCGGATCAGGCTATCGAGATTAAGATGCTAGATAACCCGTTGGAAGGGATGCGCCAGAAATCACAAGAGTTCCGTGATACTGGGTCTGAACTTTACCACCCTGCAGTAGGTGCAAAAGAAGCTCAATTAGAGGAATAATGACAGTGAAGATACTCATCCCATCTCAAAATATTGAGTTAACGGGAGAGGTGCAGAACTGTCTATTGGTTGCTAAGCGACAAGGCTTGGCAACCGATGCAGTTGAGTTGGGTGTAAGCCCAACTCAATACTTCTCTATCGTTGACACTCAGCATGCGTTATCTATTGGCTTCGCTCATGATGTTGATTCATTGGCGAAGTGTCAGTTGGCGGAACTGAACCATGTTGTTGATTACAGTAATTCAGTCGCGCTAACTGACGTTTGTGACGCCTTTACACAAACTCCGAATACCATCTATGTCGGTGTCTCAGATGATTCAGCTGTACTGGATATCTGGTCACACCGGGATGCTAATCGTGCTATCAAGAGTGAAACTACAGCTCATCAGGAGTTAGATAATCACGGCCACTTTGCTTGGTTGCTTACTTTGTTGGCACTGGAATTCCCATTAGAGGACGCATTGGTTTTAGCTCGCGCATCGTCCAATGTTTCACGTGGAACATGGCCAGCACATTACCAAAACTTTCCAATTCCAACTCTTGAAGATCAACGATTGAATATAAGCGTTGGTTGGGCTAATCAAGGGACAGTACTTTCTTTTCCTGAGCTGAGAAAGAATAGTCTGGGTTTATACCCTGTGGTTGATGATGTTGAGTGGATCGAAAGGTTGCTCAAGCTTGGAATCAACACTGTTCAACTGCGTATTAAAAACCCGCAGCAAGCGGACTTTGAACAACAAGTCGCGCGATCAATCGAGCTTGGTCGAGAGCATAACGCTCAGGTTTTTATCAATGATTACTGGCAGCTTGCACTCAAGCATGACGCGTTTGGTGTTCATTTGGGGCAAGAGGATATTGAAGAATCAAACCTCTCACAGTTGAGCCAAGCAGGTATTAAGATAGGTCTCTCGACTCATGGCTACTACGAGTTGCTGCGCATTGTTCAAATCAACCCAAGCTATATTGCGCTGGGACATATCTTCCCAACAACAACTAAACAGATGCCATCGAAACCTCAGGGTTTAGTTCGTTTATCTCTGTATCAACAGCTGATCGATACTATCCCATACACAGATCAACTCACCGGTTACCCGACGGTCGCTATTGGTGGAATTGACCAGTCGACTGCTGCACAGGTGTGGAGGTGTGGGGTGTCGAGCCTTGCTGTTGTGCGTGCGATTACGTTAGCCGAAGACCCAAAACAAGTGATCGAGTTCTTCGAAGCATTAATGGCCGACAGTTCTACAAGTGCTGTTAATGAGGTAACTCAGGAGCTAAGTCATGTTGAGTGATTTCGAATTCATTCGTTATCAACGACAACTCGCACTTCCTGAAGTGGGCGAGCAAGGGCAACGCAATCTACTAGATAGCCATGTGTTGGTCATCGGCTGTGGTGGCTTAGGTAATGCTGCGGCTCTCTACCTAGCTGCTTCTGGTGTTGGAAAGATCGTGCTGGTCGATGATGATTGTGTCGATTCATCGAACCTGCAACGACAAGTCGCGTTCAGGGAAAATCAGTTAGGTTCGCCTAAGGTTGAAGCGTTGAAGCAACAATTGAGTGAGCTCAATGGTCGCAGCCAAGTAAGAACCATCAATCAACGAATGAGTGAAAGTCAGCTTGAGCTTGAAGTGATGCTAGCTGACCTAGTGTTGGATTGTACTGACAACTTCGAGTCACGCCAGCAGGTTAACCAAGCATGTTTCAGCACGAAGACCCCTTTGATTTCTGGTTCTGCAATTGGCTGGAAAGGCCAGTTTATTGTATTTGATTATCAGAATCAGAAAGGGTGCTATCACTGCTTGTTCCCGTTCAGACAGCATCCACAAACGACGCGTTGTAGCGATAGCGGCATCATAGGCCCAGTTGTTGGCACCATAGGTAACCTTCAAGCTTTGGCTGCTATTCAACGTCTAACTCGTGGTGAGTTTCAGGTCGCAACACACCAACTCAAACTGTTCGATGGCCAGACGATGAATTGGCAAAACCTTATGGTCACTCAAGATAGTGAATGTCCTGTGTGCAGCGCTTCTGTAGTTAAGCATTTAGAAGAAGAAATCCAATGAGTCATATAACGATCTCGATAAACGAACAATCAGAACAAGTAGCACACTCTTCGTCTCTAGCGGACATTATCCAAGTTCTATCATTACCTGATCTAGGTTGTGTATTTGCAATCAATAATGCGGTTGTCCCGCGTAGTCAGTGGCAACAAACGGTCGTTAATGAAGGCGACGCTATTTCTCTTTTCCAAGCCATTGCAGGAGGCTAACCATGCTAACTATCGCAGATAAAACGTTTCAATCTCGACTCTTCACTGGAACTGGTAAGTTCGCCAATAAGCACTTGATGGCGAGTGCTATCGAAGCTTCCGGTTCTCAACTGGCAACCATGGCGTTGAAGAGGGTTGATATTCGCTCTGAGCAAGACGACATTTTACAACCCATCATTGATGCTGGCGTGAACTTACTACCGAATACATCAGGTGCTAAGAATGCAAAAGACGCCATCTTTGCTGCCCACTTGGCTCGTGAAGCGCTAGGCACAAATTGGCTTAAACTGGAAATTCACCCAGATCCAAAGTACTTGATGCCGGACCCAATTGAAACGCTTAAAGCTGCTGAGCAACTGGTCAAAGATGGCTTTGTTGTGTTGCCTTATTGCCATGCCGACCCTGTTTTGTGTAAGCGTTTGGAAGAGGTAGGTTGTGCGGCAGTTATGCCGTTGGGTGCGCCTATTGGTTCAAATAAGGGTATTGCGTCTGCAGACTTCTTAGAGATCATTATCGACCAAGCGAATGTCCCTGTGATTGTTGATGCGGGCATTGGCGCGCCATCACATGCTGCACGTGCAATGGAAATGGGCGCAGACGCAGTGTTAGTGAATACCGCAATTGCTGCTTCTCAACAGCCGGTTGAAATGGCAATTGCGTTTAAGTTGGCAGTTGAAGCGGGGCGTATGGCTTACCTTGCTGGACTTGCAGGAAAAGTATCTCACGCGGTTGCTTCAAGCCCGTTAACTTCATTCCTAGACGAGTAGCAGTGCTATGACGTTTGTTGATCGATTTAAACAGCTCAACTGGGATGACATTGGTATGTCTATCTTCAGTAAAACGGCAGCGGATGTTGAACGTGCTCTGAGTAAACCCAAACGTGACTTAGAAGACTTTAAGGCTCTGATCTCTCCGGCGGCAGAACCTTACTTAGAGCAGATGGCACAACAATCGTTGGCGCTAACTCGTAAGCGATTTGGCAATACGATGTCGCTTTATATTCCTTTGTACCTCTCAAATTTATGCGCGAATGCGTGCACGTATTGTGGTTTCTCAATGGAGAACCGCATTAAGCGTCGAACACTTACTTTGGATGAAATTGATGCCGAAAGTGCGGCCATCAAAAAGATGAAGTTCGATAGCGTTTTGTTGGTCACCGGTGAACATGAAACTAAGGTCGGGATGAATTACTTTCGACAGGTGTTGCCGAATATCAAAAAGCAATTCAACTACCTCGCGATGGAAGTGCAGCCGCTTGACCAACAAGATTACGCAGAACTTAAAACGCTCGGTTTAGATGCGGTGATGGTTTATCAAGAGACCTATCAACCAAGGACCTACGCTGAGCATCATCTACGTGGTAATAAAATGGATTTTGAATATCGTCTTGAAACCCCTGATCGCTTGGCAAAGGCGGGGATCGATAAGATAGGGATTGGTGCCTTGATTGGTTTGGAAGATTGGCGAACCGACTGCTTTTTTGTTGCTGCTCACTTAGATTACCTAGAGCGCACTTATTGGCAGACTCGCTATTCAATTTCATTCCCGCGTCTTCGTCCGTGCGAGGGTGGTTTGCAGCCTAAGTCTGTTATGAGTGATAAGCAGTTGGTGCAACTTATCTGCGCATATCGACTATTAAACCCTGAGGTGGAGTTGTCTCTTTCGACTCGTGAGTCTGCAACGTTCCGCGATAACGTGTTGCCATTAGGTATCACTAGCATGTCTGCCGCATCAAAAACTCAACCGGGCGGTTATGCTTCGAGTGAGGAAGAGCTTGAGCAGTTTGAGATAAGTGATGAACGAAGTGCGGCTGATGTTGAGGCTCTGATTCGTCAAAGAGGCTTCGACCCGGTATGGCGAGATTGGCATAGCGCTTACTCAGGCTAACTAATACCAATCTAAATAAGTATCTGGACATTCTTGCTAGTTAAAATCGCTGATAGCATCGTTATAGATTTTGTAGGTAGGCCAACTAGCTAGCTGCAATCTATGCCTTGCTCTAAGCGATTTTTCCTGCGCAATTATCTGATCACCTACTTATCCAGTTTGGTATAACATCTTGGCTGATGTTCCACGTGAAACATCAATGATGTGAAATCGACAAACAAAAACGGCTACCTAAGGGTATAATGCCGATCGTTT
>NZ_JBFRVM010000261.1:0-3252 GCF_041475145.1 Vibrio sp. 10N.222.49.A3 | reverse complement strand
CATAACGATCATCCTATACACCCCTGACTAATTCGTAGCACTAGTCAAAGGATTACGTAAAAATAGAGACCGTCAATTTCCCTCGGTAATTAAGCGAATGACAAAGTCGCTTGGTAGTTACGATACGACAGAATCGCTTGGTGATCACAAACTTGAGACTTTTTGATCTAACGCATTCATGCCCCATTATTGGCTAGAACTTTTACTCATTCACACCCTGTTCATGGGTTTTTACCATATTAAAACTTATCCACTCTTCTCATACTGTTAATCCCCGTGATGTTTCACGGGGGTAGATTCCACCTTTCTTTCAGCGTTAGCTACCTTAAGTTCTTTTTCGATCAGTTTGTAGGTGTTTGAGGGGTATAAAAAAGCCTCGCGCTTGGCGAGGCTTTGGTTATCTAAATGTTCTGGATGCATCTCGATAAAAGTTTTCATGACTGCCCAACGCCATTAAGGTCAGGACTAACGTCCCGTATTCATCGTAGTTGTACCCAAGCAAGGTGAGCTGCTTGTTCATCTTAAACTTGTGCACCCTAAGAAAAGACAAATCGCCTTTCTTCATCACGCCAATAAAAGGGTTTTCTATAACCTCTTTCACTGCTTTATCTAGATCTTGTTTCTGGTTTTTGTGTAGCTTTTTTACTGTCTTGGCAAATGTCGTAGTTTGCTCAATCTTTGTTACTTTCGCTAAATTCATAAGAGGTCGTATTCCCGTGCTCTAATTCGGCTTTAGCGATGATTGCCTGCAGTACGAACTCGTAGGTTAAGTCAGGGTTATCCTCCATGATCTTGCCTATTTTCGCCCAATGCTCAATTTGCTTGGGGGTCGTTCGATTTAAAGCTGTTCCAATGGTTGCAGCTCTATCTACTAGGCTCTCATCAAGTCTAACGCTTGTAGTAGCCATATGTATTACCTTGGTCATTTGTTTGTTGATGTCAATTGTAGCGCATTGCATCATATGTGGCAACTTGCAACAAAAGCCCTGCTAGTGGGCTTTTTCACTTCTCATAAGTGACAATGAACTTAGCCTCTAAGGTCGTGCTCTTCTGATGGCTCCTCCATACCGGAGATAATGCATCATTTACTAAATTAGAAAAAGCTTCTGTCCAAAGGTGTGCCATGAAACTCGAAAATGCCCCATTAGAAGTTACGACCGATTGATTAATCATTTCAGAAACCTGTGATTTGGCTTACTTTTCCTTATGCAAACCACATCTACTGTATTGATATAAGTGTAACGGACCTAGGTATATTAATGTAACGCCAGTCTCTATAGCGGCAACTTGGTCGGCTCAAGGGTGGTATGGGACTCGTTGCACTTGGCGTTAATCTCTTATATTTTAGTAACTTAACATTTATGATCAAGGAGTAGACAATGAAGTTGAAAATAAGGGAAGCTTTACCAATATGTGCCATCATGTTGCTAACGGCATGTGGTGGTGACTCTGATAGTGCCGATGATGTAAATGCAGCAACACCAATCAATTCACCTACAGATGCTTTAAGTCAGTTAGTTTCGTCAGGAACGTACCCAGACTTAGACACTAGTGATTCGCTTACAGGTTCAGTCACCAATAACGAAGCCATTCGAGACGATATATTGGCATATATTGAAGCGGCTAACTTATCAGCAAGTCAAAAGACACAAGTTAAGAGTATTGCCAGAACTATCCAAGAAGCTGTCCTTGTTGATCATTCTGATATCGATGCAGTCCTCCAAGTTGATGAAGAGTCTACTGTAGCTATCGGTTGCTTGAGTTTAGCTTTTGATAACCCTGCCGATGCACATCAAATTCTAAAAGCGATAGAACATTACACAGCAAACACTCGTGAGCGCGCAGCGGCATATTCAGCGTTCAATGAAGCTCTTGATGGCACTGTGACGCGCCTACCATCTAATATCGATTGCGTGGAATGATGTATGAAAAAAATTATTATAACCGCTTTAGCTGCGTCAATCTCTTTCAATGTAAGTTCTGCAACAGTTTGTGAAGTACCAGGGTATGTCGTTGGCTTTTTTAATGGAGTGTGGAATACAAAAAATGAAGCGAAATTAGCGACATTTGAATTCCAAAAGCAAATTGGAAATGAGTACAATTCAGAGCCTGTAGCATACGAGACTTTTTATAACGTAACTGGTTCATCGGTTAGTGCATCAGCGTTTCAAGATATAGCAGAAGTATTTATTCAGCGAGCGGAAGAAATAGACCCCGATCTCGGCGGTAGATTTGATATCTTTTGGTCAGCAATTACTGGTGGTGGAGCTGATGGTTTCTTAGATAAAGTCTACAATATTGTCAGCGCCCCTAGTGACTTGGTGTTGGGGCTACTTACTGAGCTTTACGACTGGGCATCATCCCAAACAGTTGCACTTGTTAGTCAGTTGTTTTCTTCACCGCCAACAGCAAGCGATTACGCTCGTCATAACACGAGGATTCAGACGTTAGGCACACAGGGCGCAAAAATGCTGTTTATCGCACACTCCCAAGGTAATCTTTTTGCTAATAATGCCTACAACGCAGCATTGGAATTGGATAACCTAGATGAATCTAATCTTGGGGTAGTCCACATTGCACCAGCTTCACCACAACTGAATGGACCTTATACACTAGCCGATCTCGATTTGGTGATAAATGGTTTAAGAGCTGTAGGGACAGTGCCCGATACAAATGTCTCGATACCAGTCAGCCATTTAGAGGTTGATCCATCTGGTCACACTCTCATACAGTAAGCGTGTCATGAACACCGCATTCTAATCTTTCAGCACGAAGAATAAGATCATCTCTCCAACCCAAAGGAGAGTTGAAATGGCAAAACGACGCACCAACCTAGAATGGCAATCACTGTTTGAACAATATGAAAGCAGCAGTGTTACCCAACGCGCTTTTTGTGAAGAGCATGGACTGAGTTTATCCACGTTCTTCGCCAAACGGCGTCAACTCCAAACAGCAAACCAATCGGAATCTGTCGGATTTGTTAGAGCCGAAATCGTTGAAAAGACAACCAAGTATCAGGCCCAGATAGCTACGGCGAACATGACACTTCTCATCAATGATGTGGAGCTGAGCATTCCTCAAGGCACGCCAGCCACCTATCTTGCTGAACTCATTGGAGCGTTGTCATGAAAGGTATGCTCAGCGCTCCAGACATTTACCTTTATCGTGAAAGCGTCGATTTTAGAAAGTCCATCAACGGCCTTGCAGCGATTATCGAAAATGATACTGACTTGCCTCTTGGCAGCGGTGCGC
>NZ_JBFRVM010000260.1:0-795 GCF_041475145.1 Vibrio sp. 10N.222.49.A3 | reverse complement strand
GTTATTCCTCACATGCTCATTCATCACTTTCCAAAGCCGCTCTATGGGATTTAAGTTTGGGCTGTAAGGCGGTAAGTAATGAAGCTCGATATTGAGCACTTTTGCCGCATTTCTTACCATCTCTGACTGATGATAGGCGGCACCATCAAGTATTAGGTGTACTTTTTGCTCCAACGGGTAATGCTCCTTCTTGAGCTTCCAGAAGACGCGAACGATGCTCTCGCTGTTTATCGTGTCATACGAGTCTGTCACGGTTGCGCCAATATTTTGAAGCGGTAACGCACCGATAATATTAAGACGAGTTCGACTGCCTGTTGTCTCAATCACTTTGTCTTGACCTTTTCGTATCTAGCCATAACTAAGTTTTGTTGACTGCGTAGGATGAACGGCATCCATGAATAACACAGGGTCTTCACTGTTTCTTAGCGTCTCGTTGTAATGTTCGATAAAGGCTTGTTGCATCTCTGGATCAAACTTGTGCGGCACACCTTTCGGCTTTTTATAGGAAAAGCCATGATGATGTAGCCACTTGTTCATTCCTGCCACGCTATAACAGATACCAAACTCAGCTTGTACATAAGCGACAATTGGGTGGGTATGAAAGTACGTTTTCTCAGCCAGATGTTCGATAAGTTGCATGGTTTGCCCAGCAGAAAGTCGGCTTTGGCTACCACCATTTTCAGGCTTAAGTTTTTCAGAAAGAACATAATCACTGAGATGACGAGCAACGGTCGATTCGTGAATACGAAGAGCTTGAGAAATCATCACCTGACTCCAACCTTCAGACGCAAGTAA
>NZ_JBFRVM010000259.1:0-1164 GCF_041475145.1 Vibrio sp. 10N.222.49.A3 | reverse complement strand
CTGAAGGTTTTCCGGCCACGGCCAAGCGGATCGAGGCCTTGATACGCTCCCCCAATAAGGCGCCCATTCAAAGCGGCTTTTCCATCAGCCCTGATTGGTTTAAGCAATTTGATATTCAGCACGTACCGGCCTTTGTTTCGGTCAAACAAAACCGCTGCTTACCTAAGCAGCCTTGCAAAGCCAGTGACTACGACATCCTTTACGGCAACATTTCACTTTACCAAGCTCTGGATTACCTCGCGGCCGGGGATGCGCAGCAAAACATTCACCCACTGTTGCGCACGCTCTATGCCCAATAACCCTCTCTCACCCCAACTTTTGATGAGGTGCTCCTTATGCGCATTGACCTCTGGGCTGCGCTCACGCTCAGTTTTTTATCTACTCTCGCTCTTGCCAGCGAACAACAAACCTTTACCGAGAGCGCCAATTGGGCGAAGCAAACGGCAAGCCAAGCTCTCACGCCTCATGCGCTTCCACTCAATGTCGATGACTATTGCAAAGACGCCACGTGTCGAAAAGAGATCCGCAGTCCAAAAGAGTCAAGACTGTCAGACAGTGATATCAATGCACAAAAAGGGACAGAGTTTGTGACCAATGGATTGGCTCAAGACATCAACACCCACTTTAATAAAGGGCGCCCCGATGTTAAAAGCGACCCAGCGATGCGCTTTGCCTTACTCGGCCAAGAGAATGCGTATGAAATCACTCACGGTCTCTCAAATGCCTATGTGGATTGTGATAGCGGCTCCCAGTGCCTTATCGAACACATTCCTAAACAGTGTCATCGTCCAACGAATAACAATGTGCCTTGTACAAAAGTCCCCGTTGCCTCCGTGAGCACCGGTGAGGTGAGCTACCGCTGTCCATCCGGTTGGACACAACAAGGGAGGGATTGCCAACGCCCCCTCCCACAATGCCGATACAATAATGACAATTACGTGAGGCAATCAGGGACTAGAAGAGGTTTTTCGGGATCAGAAACCACGTATTTTTGGGATGGAAAGATAGTCTCTCCCAACCAAGGCTACACGCTTGGCGATTTAAAATATACCATCAACTTAAACTGGCAATGGAGCGCATACTGGCATAAACGCTACGAGATTTGTCGACCCACCACACAAACGAAAAAAGCCACCTTGAGCTGCTCAAACGGATTCTCCTTAT
>NZ_JBFRVM010000258.1:1637-1794 GCF_041475145.1 Vibrio sp. 10N.222.49.A3 | reverse complement strand
TTTGTTTCGGTCAAACAAAACCGCTGCTTACCTAAGCAGCCTTGCAAAGCCAGTGACTACGACATCCTTTACGGCAACATTTCACTTTACCAAGCTCTGGATTACCTCGCGGCCGGGGATGCGCAGCAAAACATTCACCCACTGTTGCGCACGCTCT
>NZ_JBFRVM010000258.1:0-726 GCF_041475145.1 Vibrio sp. 10N.222.49.A3 | reverse complement strand
AAACGGCAAGCCAAGCTCTAGCACCTCATGCCCTGCCACTCAATGTCGATGACTATTGCAAAGACGCCACGTGTCGACAAGAGATCCGCAGTCCAAAAGAGTCAAGACTGTCAGACGGTGATATCAATGCACAAAAAGGGACAGAGTTTGTGACCAATGGATTGGCTCAAGACATCAACACCCACTTTAATAAAGGGCGCCCCGATGTGAAAAGCGACCCAGCGATGCGCTTTGCCTTACTCGGCCAAGAGAATGCGTATGAAATCACTCACGGCCTCTCAAATGCCTATGTCGATTGTGATAGCGGCTCCCAGTGCCTTATCGAACACATTCCTAAACAGTGTCATCGTCCAACGAACAACAACGTGCCTTGTACAAAAGTCCCCGTTGCCACCGTGGTTACTGGCAATGTCATCTACCACTGTCCATCCGGTTGGACAAAGCAAGGGGATAATTGCCAACGTCCCCTCCCACAATGCCGATACAATAATAAACATTATGTGAGGCAAACGAGAGGTGATGGCATTTTCTCATCGTCAGGAACCATGTATTTATGGGGCGGTAAGAGTGTCTATCCCAACCAAGGCTACACGCTTGGCGAGTTAAAACAGACCTATCACGTTAATTGGCAAGCGAGCGAACACTGGGATAAACGCTACGAGATTTGTCGACCCACCACACAAACGAAAAAAGCCACCTTGAGCTGTTCAAACGGATTCTCCTTAT